>NZ_BSPX01000038.1:0-45390 GCF_030161255.1 Zoogloea oryzae | reverse complement strand
CCCGCCCAGCCCCGTTCGCCCCTGCGCAGCGACGCTGCCGCGCCCCGCGCGCCCGAAGCTCCCGCCCGCCAGCGCCCCGCCGGCATCGAGGAAGAAGCACGCATCCGCGCCCTCGAATCCGCCAACTCCCAGATGGCCAACGAACTGGCCGCCATCCGGGGGATGATCGAACGCCAGCTCGCCGGCTTTGCCTGGGGTGAACTGAGCCGCAGCGCCCCCGGCCGCGCCCGCCTGATCGGCGATCTGCTGGAAGCCGGCTTCTCCGCCGTGCTGGCCCGAGAGCTGGCCGAGTGCGTGCCCGAAGACGAAGCCCCCGAAGAAGCCCACCGCCTGCTCCACGCCGAGCTCGCCCGGCGCTTCCGCGCCATGGACTGCGACGCCGACATCATCGACCGGGGCGGCGTGTTCGCGCTGGTCGGCCCCACCGGCGTCGGCAAGACCACCACCACCGCCAAGCTCGCCGCCCGCTGCGTGGTGCGCCACGGCGCCGACAAGCTGGCTCTCATCACCACCGACAGCTACCGGATCGGCGCCCACGAACAGCTGCGCATCTACGGCCGCATCCTCGGCGTGCCCGTTTATGTGGTGCGCGACGCCAACGACCTGCGCGAAACCCTCGCCAGCCTTCGCGACAAGCACATGGTGCTGATCGACACCATGGGCATGAGCCAGCGCGACAAGATGGTCGCCGAACAGGCCGCCATGCTCACCGGCGCCGGCAAGGTGTCGCGCCTGCTGCTGCTCAACGCCACCAGCCGCGGCGACACCCTCGACGACGTGGTCAATGCCTACGGCGGCGACGATCTGTCCGGCGTGATCCTCACCAAGATGGACGAAGCCATGTCCCTCGCGCCGGTGCTCGACGTGGCCGTGCGCCACCAGGTCAATGTGTATTACGTCGCCAACGGCCAGCGCGTGCCGGAAGACCTCCACCTGCCCGACCGCGACGCGCTCCTCGACCAGGCGCTGCGCGAACTGCCCGCCAACTCGCCCTTTCGGCTCGACCCCCTCGAAGCCGGCCTGATGATGGCCAACGCGGGGCAGACCGGGGTGGCCCAGCTGCGCGGAGGGCTTTGAGATGCTGCACGCCTCCGATCAGGCCGCCGGCCTGCGCCGCCTGTTCCGCCGCACCCCGTCGGCCGTGGTGGCGCTGTTCACCTCGGGCCGCTCGCCGCGGGACCTGGCTGTCCAGACCCTCACCGCCCTCACCGAAGGGGCCCGCCGGGTGGTGGCCATCGACGAACACGCACCCGACCGCGGCTCGCTGCTGGCGGCCTTCGGCTACCCCGACGGCGGCGACCTGCTGGGCGCCCTGCAGGGCCAGCACGACGTGACCGAAACCATGCGTGAGGTGGCCGACGGGCTGTGGGTCGTGCCGGCCGCCGCCACCGTGCTGGCCGTGCCGCTCCTCGACGAGACCCCGCACGCCCGCCTCGAAGCCGGCATCGCCGAACTCCAGCGCCGTGCCGATCTGCTGGCGATCCACACCGTCGGCGACGTGCGCAGCCTCACCCCCTTCGCCCGCGCCGCCGGCCGTCGCCTGCTGGTGGTGGAAGCGAGCGGTGTCGGTGCCCGCGGTGCCTGCCAGTGGATCAAGGGCCTGGCCGCCGCCGGCGCCGGATCGCTGGAGATCGCCGTCAGCGGCGCCCGCGACCGGGCCGACGCCACCGCGCTCTTTGCCAGCCTCAACGACTTCACCGCCCGTCACGTGGGGCTGCCCCTGGTGTGGCGCGGTGAGGTCGAGCGCGACCCCCTGGCCGACGCCATGACCACGCCTCTCGGTGCCCGTCACCCGGCCGAAGGTGCCCAGGCCTTCATCCGCCGTCTGCGCGCCTGGTCGTCCCAGGCCGGCGTGGCCGGTTGAAATCGGCAAAAAGTGAAATTGTGAAATCTTGTGTCGTCGGCTGCATGAAAGCCTATCGTTGCCGATGAGTAGTGTGAGCGCCGCGCGACTCCAAAACCCGACCAGAAAGCAGACGAAAGATGTACACCGCTTCCGGCACCCTCGATAAAGAGCAACTCGTCGTCCAGTACGCGCCGCTGGTCAAGCGCATTGCCTATCACCTGATGGCCAAGCTGCCGGCCAGCGTGCAGGTGGAAGACATCATCCAGAACGGCATGCTGGGCCTGCTCGACGCCATCAACCGCTACGAAGAAGGCCTCGGCGCGCAGTTCGAGACCTACGCGGTGCAGCGCATCCGCGGCTCGATGCTCGACGGCCTGCGCGAGAACGACTGGCTGCCGCGCAGCCTGCGCCGGGACATGCGGCGCATCGAGGCGGCGGTGCATCAGCTCGAACAGGCCAACGGGCGGCATCCGACCGAGGCCGAACTGGCCGACTCGCTGGGCGTGCCCCTGGCCGAATACCAGCACATGCTGCAGGAGGCCCGTGGCTACCAGTTGGTGTACTTCGAGGATTTCAGCGGCGAGGGCGACGACGACTACCTTGAACGCCACATCACCCTCGAGGGCAACGACCCGCTCACGCTGCTCCTCGACAGCAACATGCGCGACGTGCTCATCAAGGCCATCGACGATCTGCCCGAGCGGGAGAAGACCGTGATGGGCCTCTACTACGAACAGGACATGAACCTGCGCGAAATCGGCGAAGTGCTCGGCGTCTCAGAATCCCGCGTGTGCCAGCTCCACAGCCAGGCCATCGCCCGCCTGCGCTCGCGCATCTCCGGCGCGATCCAGACGGCGCCCAAGGCCAAGGGTGAGGGGCGCGGCCGTGGCCGTCGCCCGGCCGCCGGCTGAACCGGGCCCGGGGCGTTTCCATGGACAGCATCAGCCTGATCGGCATCACCCTCGCGCTGGCCGCGATCCTCGTCGGGCAGGTGCTCGAAGGTGGCCACGTCGGCTCGTTGATCCAGCCGACGGCCTTCCTCATCGTCATCGGCGGCACCCTCGGCGCGGTGATGCTGCAAAGCTCGCTCAAGGTCTTCCGGCTGGGCATGCAGATGGTCCGCTGGGTCTTCGTGCCGCCCAGGCTGGATCACGATGCGCTGATCGCCGAGGTTGTCCGCTGGAGCAACGTGGCCCGCAAGGAAGGCTTGCTGGCGCTCGAAAGCCAGATCCCCGCCATCGACGATCCCTTCATCCAGAAGGGCCTTCAGCTGCTGGTCGATGGCGTCGAACCCGATCGCCTGCGCGAAGTGCTCGAGGTCGAGATCGACACCTGGGAAGGCCAGATGAAGCAGGGCGCCAAGATCTGGGAAGCCGCCGGCGGCTACGCGCCGACCATCGGCATCCTGGGCGCGGTGATGGGCCTCATCCACGTGATGGAAAACCTCTCCGATCCTTCCAAGCTCGGCTCCGGCATCGCGGTGGCCTTCGTGGCGACGATCTACGGCGTCGGCTCGGCCAACCTGATCTTCCTGCCGGTCTCGAAGAAGCTCCTCGGCGTGATCGGCACCCTCACCTCAATGCGCGAGATGCTGGTGGATGGCCTCGTCGGCATTGCCAACGGCGACAACCCGCGCATCATCGAGAGCCGCCTCAAGGGCTACGCGGGGTAGGGCGATGGCGCGGCGCCGCAAGCACGAGGACGAGCACGAGAACCACGAGCGCTGGCTCGTCTCCTACGCCGACTTCATCACCCTGCTGTTCGCCTTCTTCGTGGTGATGTATTCGCTCTCGTCGATCAACGAGGGCAAGTACCGGATCATGTCCGATTCGGTGGTGAATGCCTTCCGCAAGCTCGGTGTGCAGTCCAACAACGCCCAGATGTCGTCCGCCCCGATCCCGTCGATCCGCCCCAGCCCGCCGCCGCCCAGCCCCGAGGTGGAGGAGGCGCGCAAGGCCAAGGCCGAGCGCGTCAAGAACATGGCCGAGGAGATCCGCAAGGTGCTCGCCCCACTGGTGGCCGATGGCCAGGTGCGGGTGACCGAGGGCGCCTTTGGCATCACCGTCGAGATCAACGCCAGCGTGCTGTTCAATCCCGGCGAGGCCCAGCTCGGCCGCGATGCCGTCACGGCCCTGCGGGCGGTCGGGCAGGTGGTGGCGCCGGCGGAGTTTCCGATCACCGTCGAAGGTCACACCGATACGATTCCCATCGCCACCGCGGCTTTCCCCTCCAACTGGGAGCTCTCGGCCGTGCGGGCGTCGAGCGTGGTGCGACTGTTTGTGGAAAGCGGCGTACGGCCAGCGCGGCTGACGGCTGCCGGCTACGGCGACCAGCGTCCGGTGGCCGACAACCTCACGCCCGAGGGGCGCGCCCGCAACCGGCGGGTGACGATCCTGATCGAATCGCGGGTGGTCGAACCTGAGGTGCAGTCGAGGGTGAGGGCGTCCGGCATCGCCGATTCGATCCTGCCATCCGATGCCGCGCCGCCGGTGCCCGTTGCGCCCGAGGCCGAGGCGAAGCCTCAAACTCCGCCGGCGCAGTAGGGCGCGGCTCCGCGTCTAGCCGGGCGTGGACGCAACAACGCCGGGTGGCGATCAACCCCGAAGCTGGACGAAATAGCTCAAGACGATCCGCCGGGAGGATCAGACCGAACCGAAGTGGCGGCTGCCGGCAGTGGGGCGGGACTGACCGTCCGGGCCGTAGATCTGCGGGTGCTCCGCGGCGGCGAGGAGGGTCGTGAGGGCCTGCTGGTTGTTCTGCAGGCGCTGGGTGATCAGCTGACCATTGACCCGGTTGCGCTCCTTGGCTTCTTCGGCCAGGGCAACCACGTCTTCCCAGGCTGCGAGGGCCTCGGGATTGCTGGCGAGCACGATGCGGATGTTCTCGTTCGTGACCTTCGCGCCGAGGCGGGCAAACATCACCACCCGGTCGTCGGACAGGCGCTGGAGGGCGCGGTAGAGCGCGGTCTTTTCTTCGGCAAGCAGAGCGAGTGCGTCAATCTGGCTATGCACCAGCAAGGCCTCTTCCCGCTCAAGCAGGGCGACGAAGCCGCGCATGCCGCGGCGCTCGTCCTGGATGAGCTGGGCGAGGCGAGCGTGGAAGCCGGGATCGACGGCCATGCCCGCTTACGCCTTGGCGGTTTGTGCGTTCAGCATCTGACGCACGCTGTCGATGAGGCCGTCGGCCACCTTTTCGGTGTCCACCTTGAAGCGCCCTTCGCTCATCGCCTGTTTGATCTCGTCCACCTTCGCGCTATCCACCACGGGGGTGTTGGCGATGGTTTCTTCCATCTGCTGCAGGCGCGCAGACAGGGACGACAGTTCGACCCGTTCGCCACCCGCGGAATCCTGAGTCTTCGGTGATTCCTTGGCAGCACGTGCGCGGCCTTCGCCGGACGGCAGATTGCTGGTCGCTTTGACAGAGTTATCGATCTTCACGGCATTGCCCTTTCATCCATAAGTCGACTGGGTATACGACTCGTGGAGATGAAACTTTAACCCATTGGAGTCCTTCGGGATGGGGGCGGTTTCATGGCAGCGTGATTTCGACTACGCCTCCGCTGCGGGCGATGCCCCGCACGACCTGTCCGTTCGACAGGCGCACCTGGGCGGCCTGGCCGTTGGCGGCCGAACTGAGGGCCACGCCGTCGTTGGCCACCTGGAATCCGGCGCCGCCGGAGACGACCTTGACCGGCTGGCCCTGCATCACTGCCGGCTGCTGGCGCAGGTGGCTGGCGGCCAGCGGACGCCCCGCGCCGAGGCTGATCCGGGCCGCCTGGCCGATGGCCTGGGTCGGGTCGGTGATCAGGTCGGCGGCCATCGCGGTGAGTTCGCCGGATTCGACGCGCAGGTCGCCGGGGCTGACGATCTGGCCGGCAGCCAGCGGCCCGTTGGTGACCACGTATGGGCCCTTCACGCGCACGTCGGCCGGCACCCACGCCGACCAGCTCACTGGCGCCAGACAGCGCACGCCCACCGAGATCCGCCCCCAGGCGCGGCCGTTGGGCGGCAGGAAGGCTTCGAGCTGCAGGCAGGGCGCAAGCTGGTTGTCGGCGCTGAACTCGCCCACCTGGATGCTCACCTCGCCCGACAGGCTGCGGGTCTGCGTGGCCAGGAAGCGGCCCACCTCGGCGCGCACCGGTGCGGCGTCCTGGCGGGCGAAGGCCGGCGTGGCGAGGCAGAGAAGCACGAGGAGGAGGGGAATCAGGCGGGTCACGGCGCGGGCGTGGAGAAAATCGATGACGCCATTGGAACATGTGGGCGCCTGCTCCGGCGGCAGAAACAGAGACGCTTTCCCGGCCCTATTCGGGCAGGCCGGCAGGCGTGCCGGTGAGGCGGCAGGTGCCGGCAAACTTTGCCGCAGCGGCAGGGGCGGGGAGGCAAAACCCGGAGGCAGGGATGGGAATTGGGGCGCGAATTGCCGCCTGTTCGGCCCATCGACGGGGCCGGGCGGCTCATAAGATGACTGGCACGGAAGCTGCAAAGGTGTAGCTGCCAGCCAGTCTGCGAAAACTTACGGCGGACACGGCGACAAACTTGAGGACTTGGCAGAGATGACGAACCGACTGGACGAAACGCTGCGCTTCCACCAGACCGCACTGAACGCCCGTGCCTACCGCCAGCAGGTGATCGCCTCCAACATCGCCAACGCCGACACGCCCAACTTCAAGGCCCGCGACGTGGATTTCCGCGAAGCCCTGGCGGGTGCCCTCGGCGGCGCGACCAGCGGCCTGCCCCTCAAGACCACCGCCAAGCGCCACATCGCCGGCGGTGCCGCCAGCCCGCTGGAAGCCAGCCTCAAGTACCGCACCGAAGAGCAGGGCGCGGTGGATGGCAACACGGTCAATATGGACACCGAGCGCGCCGCCTTCGCCGAGAACTCGGTGCAGTACCAGGCCAGCGTGACCTTCATCAACGGCCTGCTGCGCTCCATGCAGATGGCCGTCCAGGGTCAGTAAGGAGATCGCCATGAGCATGCTCAACGTCTTCCAGGTGGCCGGTTCGGCGCTCCATGCCCAGTCGATGCGCCTCAACACCACCGCCAGCAACCTGGCCAACGCCGACAGCGTGGTGGGCGCCGACGGCCAGCCCTACAAGGCCAAGCAGGTGGTGTTTGCCGCCACCCCGATGCCCGGTGCCGGCGTGGCTGCCCAGGGCGTGCGGGTGACCCAGGTGGTCGAGAGCGCCGCGCCGATGCGCATGGTGTACGACCCGAAGAACCCCGCCGCCAATCCCGAGGGCTACGTGACGATGCCCAACGTGAATGTGGTCGAGGAGATGACCAACATGATCTCCGCGTCCCGCGCCTATCAGACCAACGCCGACATGATGGGCACGGCCAAGAGCCTGATGGAAAAGACCCTCGCCATCGGCCAGTAACCAGACACCGAAAGCTGAACAATCATGAGCACCGTCAATTCCACCGGCTCCACGACGTCCGCCGACGTCATCGCCGCGCTGCAGAAGGGTTCCAGCTCCTCCGCGTCCAAGACCGACGCCGCCCAGAGCCGCTTCCTCAAGCTGCTCACCGAGCAGCTCAAGAACCAGGACCCGCTCAACCCCGTCGACAACGCCCAGATGACCTCCCAGATGGCCCAGATCGAGACGGTCAATGGTCTCGACAAGCTCAACACCACCCTCGCCTCGATGCTCCAGAACAGCCAGTCCAGCGAAGTGCTGCAGGCCGCGGCGCTGGTCGGCAAGGGCGTGATGGTCGCTGGCAACAGCCTCAGCCTGACCAGCGGCAGCAAGACCTACGGCGGCTTCGAGCTGCCCAGCGCGGCGGACAAGGTGACGGTGACGATCAAGGATGCCAACGGCCTCGAAGTGCGCAAGCTCGAACTGGGCGATGCGGATGCCGGCGTGCACAACTTCTCGTGGGACGGCCTCACCACCAATGGCGCCCAGGCCGCCAGCGGCAACTACACCATCAGCGTGGCCGCGACCCGGGGTGACACCACCCTGAAGCCCGTCGCGCTCCAGATCTCCACGGTGAACAGCGTCCTGCGTACCAGCAGCGGCAGCGTGTCCCTCGACGTGGGCAGCGGTCTGGTGAGCCTCGCCGACATCAAGCAGATTCTCTAAGCGGAGACAGAAAATGGCATTCCAGCAAGGTTTGAGCGGTCTTTCCATCGCCTCCAAGGCCCTCGACGCCATCAGCAACAACGTGTCCAACTCGGGCACCGTCGGCTTCAAGGAAGCCTCGGCCCAGTTTGCGGACGTCTTCGCTGCGTCGCTGTCGGCCGGCAGCGCCACCCAGGTGGGTATCGGCGCGTCGGTGAACAAGGTGTCCCAGCAATTCACCCAGGGCAACATCTCCACCAGCAGCAACACGCTGGATCTGGCGGTCAATGGCGCCGGCTTCTTCCGGATGAGCGACGCCGGCACCATCACCTACAGCCGCAACGGCCAGTTCCATGTGGACAAGGAAGGCTACGTGGTCAATTCCAGCGGCCTGCGCCTCACCGGCAACACCTACGACGCCAAGGGCCTGCCCTCCGGCGTGGGCGGCGAGATCCAGCTGAGCTTCGGCGACGCCGATCCGAAAGCCACCACCGACGCGGGCTACACCGTCAATCTGGATTCCCGCTCCGGGTCGCCCAAGTCGCTCACCCAGGCGCTCCTGAAGGGCACGAGCACGCCCGTCTCGTCGTCCGCGCCGCTGAGCTTCACCGCCGCCAACAACGACCTGACGATCACCGTCGATGGCGAGACCACCGCCACCGCCAAGATCGCCGCCAGCACCTACACCGACACCAGCTCGCTGGTCGCCGCCATCCAGACCGCCATCGACCAGACCACCCTCAAGGGCCGGGTCACCGCCTCCAGCGACAGCAGCGGCATCATCACCCTCAACTCGACCCACGGCGGCCGGCTCTCCAGCCTGGACGTGAGCGGCAACGCCGCCATGCAGCTGAAACTGGCGCCGACCGCGACCGCCATCATGTCGGTGAGCGGCAGCAACGCCACCTACGCCAGCCTCACGGGCACGGTCGTCCCTGCTTATCCGCTCACCATTCCGGCGTCGGTCATGAACATCGCGGTCGATGGTGGCTCGGCGGTTGCCGTCTCCGTGCCGGCCGGCACCTACGCCACGGCGGCCGTTCTGGCCACTGCGCTGCAGGCCGCGGTGGATGCTACCGGCGCGGGCTCCTCCGGCCTCCGGGGCAAGGTCGTCGTCGGCACCAACCCCTCCGACGCCATCACCTTCAGCTCGGCCACGGCCGGCGGTACGTCGAAGATCGTCGTGTCCGACGGCTCCGGCACGCTCGCCGGCACCACCCTCGGCATTCCCACCTTTGCTGCCACCGCCAACACCGGCGGCTTCAGCATCACCGACCCGGCCAGCTACACCAGCACCACGTCCCAGACGGTGTACGACTCCCTGGGCAACCCGCACACCCAGTCGCTGTACTTCGTTAAGACGGCTCAGGCCAACAAGTGGGATGTCTACACCAGCCTGGATGGCGGCTTCCCGCCCGAGATCGACCCGGCCACCGGCCTGCACAGCCCCACCACCGTCAGCTTCGACTCCAACGGTGGCCTGCTCACGCCCAAGACGATCTCCACCTCCTACACCGTGACCACCGGCGCGACCAAGGCGCTCACCGTCACCGTCGATCTGACCAACTCCACCCAGTTCGGCAACAGCTTCGGCGTCGCCAAGCTGAGCCAGAACGGTTACAAGCCGGGTTCGCTGTCGGGCCTCACCGTCGAAGCCGACGGCACCATCCTCGGCAACTTCAGCAACGGCCAGTCCCGCACGATGGGCCAGGTGCTGCTGACCAACTTCCGCAACCCCAACGGCCTCGTGTCGGTGGGTGGCAACCAGTGGCAATGGACGCCGGAAGCCGGTGCGGTGGATGGCGCTGGCGCTGCGCCGGGAACCGGCACCCTGGGCGTGCTCCAGTCGGCGGCCATCGAAGAGTCCAACGTGGATCTCACCTCCGAGCTGGTCAACATGATCACCCAGCAGCGCGCCTATCAGGCCAACGCCCAGTCCATCAAGACCCAGGATCAGGTGCTGCAGACCCTGGTGAACCTGCGCTGATTAACCCGGGGAGCCCGCCATGGACCGCCTGATCTACACCGCAATGACCGGCGCCTCCGCCACCATGGGGCAGGAGGCGGCCGTCGCCCACAACCTGGCCAACGCCACCAGCACCGGCTTCAAGACCGAGCTCCACAAGCTGCGCGCGGTGCAGGTGCAGAACGCCCCGATGCCCACCCGCGCGTTCGTGGCCGACGCCAGCGTCGCCGACGACTTCACGCCCGGCCCCCTCCAGCACACCAACCGTGGCCTCGACATGGCGATCCAGGGCAAGGGCTGGTTTGCGGTGCAGATGCCCGACGGCACCGAGGGCTACACCCGCAACGGCAACTTCGAAGTCAGCGCCAACGGCATCCTGCAGACCCGCGGCGGCCTGCCGGTGCTGGGCACCGGTGGCCCGATCACCGTGCCCCCCGATGTCGAAGTGGCGATCGGTTCCGACGGCACCATCTCCACGGTGCCGCGCACCGGCGCCCGCAACAGCACCAGCGCGGTGGACCAGCTCAAGCTCGTCAATCCGCCCGAGGCTGGTCTCAAGCGCGGCGGCGATGGTTTTTTCCGCACCGCCAACGGTGCCGCCGCCCCGGCCGACCCGGCCGTGCGCGTCGCTTCCGGCTATCTCGAAGGCAGCAACGTCAATGTGGTCGAGCAGATGGTCTCGATGATCTCCCTGGCCCGCCAGTACGAGATGCAGACCAAGATGCTGTCCACCGCCCAGGAAATGGACCGCTCCGCCGGCCAGCTCGTCGCCAAGAGCTGACCGGCTCGCGCCGGCTGAGCCAGCCTTCCATCCCAGCGCCTGCCGGCTCGTCGGCAGGCGTTTTCATTTCGGCGGCGCTGCCGCCCGCCGGCAAGATTTTCCGGGCCGGCTGCCGGTGGCCCCCGCGGATTCTTGCCGGATCGTGCTTTCCCCCTGAATTGACAGCCTTTTCGCCACCTTCTCCGGGGCTGGAACAGGACTTGCAAAGGATAGGATGACCCTGCCGCATTGAAGCGGCCAACCCCGTCGCCCCGCCGGCGACGCCCGAAGTACAGGAGCCCACGATGATCCGCGCCCTCTGGATTGCCCGAACCGGTCTCGACGCCCAGCAGACGCAGCTCGACGTCATCTCCAACAACCTGGCCAACGTGGCCACCAACGGCTTCAAGCGCTCCCGGGCGGTGTTCGAGGATCTGCTCTACCAGAACCTGCGCCAGCCGGGCGCCCAGTCCACCCAGCAGACGACCATCCCTTCTGGCCTGCAGATCGGTACCGGCGCGCGCCCCATCGCCACCGAGCGCATCCACACCCAGGGCAACCTCACCCAGACCGGCAACGCCCTCGACGTGGCGGTGCAGGGCGACGGCTTCTTCCAGATCCTGCTGCCCGACGGCACCACCGCCTACACCCGCGACGGCGCCTTCCAGAAAGACGCCAACGGCCAGATCGTCACCTCCAGCGGCTACCCGCTGCAGCCCGCGATCACCATCCCCGCCAACGCCCTGTCGGTCACCATCGGCAAGGACGGCGTGGTGTCGGTGACGCTGCCCAACCAGGCCGCGCCCTCCCAGATCGGCAACATCCAGCTGGCGGGCTTTGTTAACCCCGGCGGCCTGCAGAGCATGGGCGAGAACCTCTACCTGGAAACCGCCGCCAGCGGCACGCCCAACCCCAACACCCCGGGCACCAACGGCGTCGGCGTGCTCAACCAGACCTACGTGGAAACCTCCAACGTCAATGTGGCCGAAGAGCTGGTGCTGATGATCCAGACCCAGCGCGCCTACGAGATCAACTCGAAGGCCGTGTCCACGTCCGACGCCATGCTCGGTAAGCTCACCTCGCTGTAATCGCAGCGCGCGGAGAACGATGATGATGAAACCCGTCCGGCAACTTGTTCCGATGCTGGCCGCCACGGCCCTGGCCGGCTGCGCCGCCCTCCAGGCCACGCCCCCCACCGCCGTGCATCAACCCATGAGCGTGCGCCCCGAGCCGCGCACGGCCCTGGCGTCCCAGCCCGGCGCGATCTTCCAGCCCAACTTTTCGCGGCCGCTGTTCGAGGATCGCCGCGCCCGCTTCATCGGCGACGTGATCACCGTCAATCTGGTCGAATCCACCGCCGCCAGCAAGAAATCCTCCACCGCCGCGGAGCGCAGCGCCAGCCTGTCGGCGTCGATCTCGGCGATGGACAAGCTGCCGCTCAAGGGCCTCGCCGGCCTCGACGCCACCGCCTCCGACGCCACCAAGTTCGGCGGCAAGGGCGATGCCGCCGCCAACAACACCTTCACCGGCACCATCACCACCACGGTCATCGAGGTGCTGCCCAACGGCAACCTGCTCGTCTCGGGCGAAAAGCAGATCGCCGTCAATCAGGGCAACGAGTTCATCCGCTTCTCCGGGGTCGTCAATCCGGTCTATGTGACCGGCGCCAACACCGTGCAATCCACCCAGGTGGCCGACGCCCGCGTCGAATACCGTGCCAACGGCTATCTGGACGAAGTCCAGACCATGGGCTGGATGCAGCGCTTCTTCCTCACCGCCATGCCGTTCTGAGGACTGCCGTCATGCCTCGCCGAACCTCCCTCCGAATCCTCACCGTCACCCGCCCGCTGTCCCGCTGCGTGCTCGGGCTGCTTACCGTCGTGTGCCTGCTGGGCAGCACGGCGGTCGAGGCCGAGCGCCTGAAGGATCTCGCCTCCATCGGCGGCGTGCGCCAGAACCAGCTGATCGGATACGGCCTGGTGGTGGGCCTGGATGGCTCCGGCGACCAGACCACCCAGACGCCCTTCACCGTGCAGAGCATCATCAACATGCTCGGCAACCTGGGCGTCACCCTGCCGCCGGGCCAGTCGCTGCAGCTCAAGAACGTGGCCGCGGTGATGGTCACCGCCAGCCTGCCGCCCTACGCCCGGCCGGGCCAGCAGATCGACGTCACCGTGTCGTCCATGGGCAACGCCCGCTCGCTGAAGGGCGGCACCCTGCTGATGACGCCCCTCAAGGGCGCCGACGGCCAGGTGTACGCCATGGCCCAGGGCAGCCTCGCGGTGAGCGGTGCCGGCGGTGCCGCGCCGTCCGGCGGCAAGGTCACCGTCAATCACCTCTCGGCCGGGCGCATCCCCAGCGGCGCCACCGTCGAGCGCGCCGTCGCCAGCCCGGTGGGGCAGGGCGATTCGGTCTTCGTCGAACTCAACAACACCGATTTCGGCACCGCCCAGAAGGTGGTCGACGCCATCAACGCCGTCGCCCCGGGCAGCGCCCAGGCCGTCGACGGCCGGCAGATCCAGGTGCGCGCGCCGGACGACATCAACCAGCGGGTGGCCTTCCTGGGCAAACTCGAAAACCTCGACGTGACCCCCGCCATCCAGGCCGCCAAAGTCATCATCAACTCCCGCACCGGCTCGGTGGTGATGAACCAGAAGGTCGCCCTGCAGAACTGCGCCGTCTCCCACGGCAGCCTCACCGTCACCATCAGCAACGAGCAGCAGGTCAGCCAGCCCGGCGCCTTCTCGGGCGGGCAGACGGCGGTCACCAACAAGGGCGGCGTGGATATCAAGCAGGAAGGTGGCAACATCTTCAACATCAAGGGCGGCACCAACCTGGCCGACGTGGTCAAGGCCCTCAACGCGGTGGGCGCCAACCCCCTCGAACTCATCGCCATCCTCCAGGCCATGAAGGCCAGCGGCGCCCTGCGCGCCGAGCTTGAGGTGATCTGACGTGGCCGCCTCCGATTTCAGCCAGATCAACGCCCTCGACCCGAACACCCTCGGCGGCCTGCGCCGGCTGTCGAAGGAGAGCTCGCCCGAGGCGACCAAGGAAGCCGCTCGCCAGTTCGAGGCGCTGTTCGTCCAGCAGATGCTCAAGTCGATGCGCGACGCGACCCCCAAGGGCAGCATGTTCGACAGCGACGAGACGCGCATGTACCAGTCGCTGCTCGACCAGCAGATGTCGATGCAGCTCTCCACCCGCGCTGGCGGCATCGGCCTCGCCAAGGTGATCGAGCGTCAGCTCAATGCCGGCAAGGCCGAGGTGAAGCTGCCCGACGGCCCGGTGCCGCTGGATGCGGCGATCCGCCGTGGCTTCGATGGCGCCGTGTCGCCGTCCGCTACCGGCACGGCAAGCCAGGCGGCAAAAACTGCCGGAGCGGCAGCTTCGTCTGCGGCAACTGCCGTCCCGATGCTCCCCAACATGCCGGCCGGTGCCGGCCCGCGGGCCTTTGTCGAGAAGGTGTGGCCCCAGGCCGTCGAGGCCAGCCGCGCCACCGGCATCCCGGCCCGCTTCCTGGTGGCCCAGGCCGCGCTGGAAACCGGCTGGGGCAAGTTCGAGCTGAAGAACGCCGACGGCACGCCCAGCCACAACCTCTTCAACATCAAGGCCGGGCGCAGCTGGTCGGGCGACACCGTGAGCACCGCCACCACCGAATACGTGAATGGCGCCGCGACCCGTGAGAACGCCCGCTTCCGCGCCTATGGCAGCTACGCGGATTCCTTCCGCGACTACGCCAACCTGATCCGCAACAACCCGCGCTACGCCGCGGTGGTGGGCCAGAGCGACGCCACCGCCTTCGCCCGCGGCCTGCAGGCCGCCGGCTACGCCACCGATCCGCAGTACGCCGACAAGCTGGCCCGCATCATCAACGGCAACACCCTGCGCGTGGCCCTCTCGGGCAGCGCCAGCCCGTCGGCCTGACCGCGTCGGCGCTGCCGGTTTCAAAACTGGCAGAGTTTTTGCATAGGTAGGAGCAGACACCACCGACGCAAGGACGCGGATCATGGGCAGCAGCATCTTCAGCATTGGCCTCACCGGACTCAACGCCGCCCAGGCGGGCCTGGTCACGACCAGTCACAACATCTCCAACGCCGGCACCTCCGGCTACAGCCGCCAGAACACCGTCCAGAGCACCAACCCGGCGATGTTCACCGGCGCCGGCTTCTTCGGCGAAGGGACCAAGGTCGATACGGTCAAGCGCGCCTACAGCGCCTTCCTGACCAACCAGGTGCTGTCCGCCGACACCAAGTTCAGCGAGTACGACACCTACAACACCGAGATCAGCCAGATCGACAACATGCTGGCCGACGCCACCGTGGGCCTCACCCCGGCGATCCAGTCGTTCTTCAGTGGCGTGCAGGAAGTGGCCGCCAACCCGGCCAGCGTGCCGGCCCGCCAGTCGATGATCTCCACGTCCCAGAGCCTCGTGGCGCGCTTCCACAACCTGTCCGAGCGCCTCGACGACGTGCGCTCCGGCGTGGAAAGCCAGATCGACGAGACCGTCGGCGCCATCAGCAGCTACGCCAAGGACATCGCCGAGATCAACAACAAGATCATCATCGCCCAGCAGGCCGGCTCCAACCAGCCCGCCAACGATCTGCTCGACACCCGCGACCTGCTCATCAGCGAGCTCAACAAGCTGGTCCGCGTGTCCACCAACGTCGCCGACGACGGCTCCATGTCGGTGTTCATCGGCACCGGCCAGCCGCTGGTGATCGGCACCAACGCCACCAACCTCGACGCCCGGCCCTCGCTGTCCGATCCGACCCGGCTCGACGTGAACATCATCGCGTCCAATGGCAGCGCCATCCCGATCCCCGAGAGCCTGCTCGGCGGCGGCAAGCTCGGCGGCCTGCTGTCGATGCGCACCTCGTCCCTCGACGCGGCCCAGAACCAGCTCGGTCTGATCGCCGTGGGCATGGCCACCCGCTTCAACGCCCAGCACGCCCTCGGCCAGGATCTCAACGGCAACCTCGGCACCGACTTCTTCACCCAGCCGGACATCTACGTCACCCGCAACGCGCTGGCCTCCACCGCGTTCAGCAAGGACGACGTGCACTACGACGACATCTCCAAGCTCACCGGCGACGACTACCGCATCACCTTCACCGACACCGTCGGCAACTACAAGCTGACCCGCGTCTCCGACGGCGCCACGATCCCCACCGACACCGGCGTCGGCCTCCGGATCGACAAGCCGACCTCGTCCAACGTGGGCGACAGCTTCCTGATCCAGCCGACCCGCTACGTGGCCGGCACCTTCGGCGTCGCGATCACCGACACCCGGATGATCGCCGCCGCCGCGCCGATCAGCAGCAGCGCCGGCTCGGAAGGCCTCCTCAGCACCATCGGCAGCAGCGCGACCGCCTCCATCAGCGCGCCCGCCGTGCTCAGCTCGGACAAGTTCGCCAGCCTCGCGGCCGCCAACACCGTGTTCAGCTTCAGCGCCAGCCCCGACACCCTGTCGATCACCGGCCTGCCCAGCGGGATGAAGGTCAGCTACACCGACGCCAGCGGCACCGTCGTCGGCCCCAGCGCCCTGTCCAGCATCCCCTACACCGCCGGGATGACCGTCGGCCTGTGGCACGCCACCGGCGCCACCACCAACCAGCAGGACGTCTCGTTCTCCTTCACCGGCACCCCGGCGGCGGGCGACAGCTTCCTGCTGCGGGGCGGCACGCCCAACAAGGGAACGGCTTCCATCAGCGCCCCTGTGGTGTCCGACACCACCAACCTCAGCGCCCTCAAGGCCGGCTACACCACCCTCAGCTACAACAGCAGCGGCATGCTGACGGTGAGCAACCTGCCCCCCGGCATGGCCGTCGCCTACACCCCGCTCAATGGCACCCAGACGGTCGGCTCGCCGGTGCCCTACAGCAGCGGGATGAGCATCGCCTTCGGCCACATGAGCGGCACCGATTTCGTGTCAGAGGTGTCCTTCACCGTCTCCGGCGCCCCGTCCGTGAATGACCGCTTCAACATCGGCGCCAACACCGCCGGCGTCTCCGACAGCCGCAACGCCGTGCTGCTGGGCAACCTGCAGACCACCAAGACCCTGCTGTCCGCCTCCGGCCAGCCCTCGGCCACCTTCCAGTCGGTGTATTCCCAGCTGGTGAGCGCGGTAGGCAACAAGGCGCGCGAGCTCGGCGTCAATCGCGACGCCCAGGAAAGTCTGGTCCAGCAGGCCTCGAGTGCGCAGCAATCCCTTGTTGGGGTAAATCTCGATGAAGAAGCGGCCAACTTGATCCGTTATCAGCAGGCATACCAGGCCGCGAGCAAGGTGATGAGCGTTGCCTCCAAGCTCTTCGACCAAGTGCTGGCCCTCGGCCAATAACCTGAAGGAACATCATCATGCGAGTCACCACGGGCATGATCTACGACACGGGCGTCGCGCAGATGCAACGGCAGAGCGCCCAGCTCCTCGACACCCAGCAGCAGGTGTCCACCGGCCGGCGCATCCTGCGGCCCTCCGACGACCCGGTCGCCTCGGCGCGGGCGCTGGAAGTCTCCCAGTCGAAGAGCGTCAACGCCCTCTACACCAGCAACCAGGGTTATGCGGGCGACGCCCTCAAGCTGGTGGACAGCAAGCTGATGGCCGCCACCGACATCGTCACCTACGTGCGCACTCGCGCCGTCGAGGCGGGCAACGGCACCTATTCGAACCAGGAGCACGCCGCCATCGGCGTGGATGTGGCCCAGCAGTTCGATGCGCTGCTTGGCATCGCCAACAGCCAGGATTCGGCCGGCGATTACGTCTTCGGCGGCTATCGCAGCAACAGCCTGCCGTTCTCCGGCTCGCTCGCGGCCGGCGTCCAGTACCAGGGCGACCAGGGCGCACGCACGCTGCAGATCTCCGCCTCGCGGGAGCTCCCGATCACCACCTCCGGCGACGACATCTTCAACGCCATCCACGCCGCGCCCGGCTCGGGTTTTGCGCTGTCCAGCGCCGCCAACACCGGCTCGGCCCTGGTGTCGGGCCTGTCGCTGGCGGGCAGCTACAACGGCCACGCCTACGCGGTGAATGTCGCTTCCGGCCCGGCCTATTCGGTGGTGGATGCCACCACCGGCGCCACCGTGCCCGTCACCTCCTCGACGAGCGGCACCAGCACCACCCTCAGCTTCGGCGGCGTCACCCTCAGCCTCGACGGCGCGCCGGCGGCGGGCGACAGCTTCAACGTGTCCACCGTGGCCAGCGCCTTCGACGTGCTGGGCAACTTCGTCACCTCGCTCAAGTCGGGCAACGCGTCGGCCATCGCCTTCGGCAACAGGCAGGCCATCGCCAGCATGGACGCCACCCAGGACAACATCTCGCGGGTCCAGTCTGGCGTCGGCTCGCGGATGGTCGAAGTGGAAACCCAGCAGAACATCGGCAGCGACCTCGACCTCCAGTACAACCAGGCCCTGTCCCGGCTCGAGGACGTGGATTACGCCGAGGCGGTGAGCAACCTCACCCAGCAGAAGACCTTCCTCGAAGCGGCCCAGCAGAGCTTCCTGAAGGTCAGCAACCTGTCGCTGTTCAACTATCTGTAGTTGATGTGATGACGCGCCGCACGCCCGTTATCGCCCTGGCCCTCGCCACGCTTCTGGCCGGTTGCGAGAACATGCCGGCCAAGGAGTGGGGCCTCGTCCCGGCGGCCGCGCTGCTGGTGCAGGATGCCGGCTTCCTGAAGGCACCCTTCGGCGCCGCGGCGGCGGCCGTGTACATCGTCAGCGATCCCTTCGCGCCCAACTGGACGATCGAGGAATCCCGCCAGTCCGACGACCACTACATCCTGGCCCTGCGCCACAAGGCCATGCACAGCGGCGGTGGCGGCGAGGCGCGTCAGGTGTTCGCCCGCCGGGCGGCGCAGCTGGCGGGCCAGCCGGGCTTTGGCGCCTACGAGGTGGTGCGGTGGCAGATGGGCATCGAGAGCGGCCGGCCCTTTGCCCAGCGCGTGGCCTATGGGGAGGTGCGGCTGGTGCGGCTGGTGCCGCCCCGGGACGTGGCCAATTCGGCGCCCTGAGCCGGGCGCGCATCTGTACCTATCGTTTTTTCAGTTTGATTCATCTGTGCCGGTTTCGCGCTGCCGCCTGCAAGCGTCTCTGAACCTTGCGACGCCGGTAGGACTTCCGTAAGGTGCGCCCATCGCAGGCACAACCAATCGAAAGCGCACATGGACCGCATGACCGAACGCCGCCGGGATCGCCGCATCCCCCTCGGCTGCAAGGTGGGCATCAAGCTCCCCCATTCCACGCAGGCCGTCGTCGGCACCTGCGTCGACCTCAGCGTCGGCGGCCTGACCATCCGGTCCACCCACGTGCCGCAGATGGACGAAGTCTTCGAGATCGCCGTGCTGCCGCCCGACATGGGCGGCCCGTTCCAGCCGCTGCACGCGCGGGTGCGCGTGCGTCGCTGCCACGGCCTGGAACAGGCCGGGCTCTACGAGATGGGCGTCGAGATCGTCGACATCATCAAGTAGCGCCCGGTCGGGTCAGCGCTGGCGCAGCCCCGCGTGGGCCGCGCCGGCATCGGCGTAAAGCTGGCCCGGTGTCGCGCTGCGGTCGAAAGCCCCGGCCAGCTGCAGGCGCAGGAAGGTGCTCGAGGTGTAGCGGGTGACCTGCGTGTAGTGGCGCTCGACCAGCGCCTTGACCATCGCCGCGTACTCATCCACCACTTCCGGCGCAATGCTGAAGCGGTCGTAATTGACCACCGCCGCCACCTTGTGGCCGATCGCCGCCAGTCGTCCTTCCACCGCCACGCGGATGCGTTCGATGTCGGCGCTGGTGCGCAGGTTGAGCCCCTCGAAATTCACGAAGAACAGCTGCCCGGCCGGATCGTAGGAGAGCCGCTCGTCCAGCGGCATTTCCAGCAGATCCGGACGCAGGTGCATCGGCCCGTCGGCAAAGATGCGGGGGTCCATCAGCGCCGGTTCGGCCGGGATCTGCGGGCGGAAATCCATCCGGGCGAGGATGTCGCGCTCGATGTCGATGCCCGGTGCCACCTCGGCGAGCACCAGCCCGTCGGGCCCCAGCCGGAACACGCAGCGCTCGGTGATGTAGAGCACCGGCGTGCCGCGCCGGTTGGCCTCGGGGCCGCTGAAGGTGCGGTGTTCCACCTGTTCGACGAACTTCGAGGCCGAGCCGTCGTTCTCGATGATGAGCTTGCCGGCCTCGATGGCGACCTTCAGGTTGCCCGCGGTGAAGGTTCCCACGAAAACCACCTTCTTGGCGTTCTGGCTGATGTTGATGAAGCCGCCGGCGCCAGCCAGCCGCGGCCCGAAACGCGACACGTTGAGGTTGCCCTCGCGGTCGGCCTGGGCGAGGCCCAGGAAGGCCATGTCCAGCCCGCCGCCGTCGTAGAAGTCGAACTGGCTGGGCTGGTCGATGATCGCCTGGGGGTTGATGGCGGCGCCGAAGTTGAGCCCGCCGGCGGGCACGCCGCCGATCACGCCGGGTTCGGCGGTCATGGTGATGAGGTCGGTCACCTTCTCTTCGGCGGCCACCGCGGCGAGTCCCTCGGGCATGCCGATGCCCAGGTTCACCACCGCGTTGGCACGCAGCTCCAGCGCCGCGCGGCGGGCGATGATCTTGCGCTCGCTCATCTCCATCGGCGCCACCGCCGACATGGGCACCCGCAGCTCGCCGGCGAAGGCCGGGCTGTAGGTCTCGATGAAGGTCTGCATGTGGTATTCGGGCTTCTCGGCCACCACCACGCAGTTCACGAAGATGCCGGGAATCTTTACTTGCCGCGGATTGAGGCTGCCGCGCTCGGCGATGCGTTCCACCTGGGCGATGACGATGCCGCCCGAGTTATGCGCAGCCATCGCGATGGCCTGGGCCTCGAGGGTGAGCGCCTCCTTCTCCATCGTGATGTTGCCGTCGGCGTCGGCGGTGGTGCCGCGGATGATGCCCACGTGGATCGGGAAGGCCTTGTAGAACAGGTACTCCTCGCCGTCGATCTCCATCAGCCGGACGATGTCGGTGGTGGTGCGCTCGTTGAGCTTGCCGCCGCCGAAGCGCGGATCGACGAAGGTGCCCAGGCCCACCCGGGTGAGGGTGCCCGGCTTGCCGGCGGCGATGTCGCGGAACAGGTGGGTGATCACGCCCTGGGGCAGGTTGTAGGCTTCGATGCGGCTCGCCACGGCCAGCTGCTGCAGGCGCGGCACGAGGCCCCAGTGGCCGCCGATGACGCGGGCGACGAGGCCGTCGTGGCCCAGGTGGTTGAGGCCGCGGTCCTTGCCGTCGCCCTGGCCGGCGGCGTACACCAGCGTGAGGTTGCGGGGGGCGCCGAGGCCGTGCATGTCCTCGCCTTCGGTCTCGAGGAAGTATTCCTCGAGGGCGACGGCGATGTTCTCGGGAAAGCCGATGCCGACGAAGCCGCCGGTGGCGACGGTGTCGCCGTCGCGGATCAGGCGCACGGCTTCACGGGCCGAGACGATCTTGCCGTTGCCGGCGGTGGGTAGCGCGGTGGTGACGGGGTTCTGGCTGGTGTTCATGGCGACTCCTGTGCCTGAAGATCCGCCGCGTCTCAGACGAGGCCGGTGAGGTAGTAGGTGGCGATGATCGCAAAGACCGCGCTGGTCTTGATCATCGTGATCGCAAAGATATCCTTGTAGGCCACCTTGTGGGTGAGGCCGGTGACGGCCAGCAGGGTGATGACCGCGCCGTTGTGGGGCAGGGTGTCCATGCCGCCGGAGGCCATCGAGGCGACCCGGTGCAGCACTTCCAGCGGAATGCCGGCGGCGTTGGCGGCGGTGATGAAGGTCTCCGACATGGCGGCCAGCGCGATGCCCATGCCGCCCGACGCCGAGCCGGTGATGCCGGCCAGGGTGGTGACGGTGATGGCTTCGTTGATCAGCGGGTTGGGGATCACCTTGAGGGCGTCGGCCACCACCAGGAAGCCCGGCAGGGCGGCGATCACGGCGCCGAAACCGTATTCGGACGCGGTGTTCATTGATGCCAGCAGTGCACCGCCGACGGCGGCCTTGGTGCCTTCGGCAAAGCGCGCGGCGACCGTCTTCCAGGCGAACACCATGACGGTGAGGATGCCCACCAGCAGCGCGCCTTCCACCGCCCAGATGGCGGCGATCTTGGAGACGTCCTGCACCACCGGCGCGGCCTTGCCGATCACCGCCGGAACAAAGCTGTGGCTCTTGCCGTAGATGGTCGGGATGAGGTCGGTGAAGAGCTTGTTGGTGACGCCCACCAGCACCAGCGGCAGGACCGCGAGGATCGGGTTGGCCAGCTTTTCGGTGTCGTCGAAGGGTTCGGGTTCGTTCACCAGGTTGGTGCCGTAGCCTTCACCGGCCGCGGCAGCGGCGCGGCGACGCCATTCCAGGTAGGCCATGCCGAGCACGAAGATGAAGATCGAGCCGATCACGCCCAGCACCGGGGCGGCGTAGATGTTGGTCTTGAAGAAGGTGGTCGGGATGACGTTCTGGATCTGCGGCGTGCCGGGCAGGGAATCCATCGTGAACGAGAAGGCGCCCAGGGCGATGGTGCCGGGGATCAGGCGCTTGGGAATGCCGCCCTGGCGGAACATCTCGGCCGCGA
Source organism: Zoogloea oryzae (assembly GCF_030161255.1). Taxonomy (NCBI): domain Bacteria; kingdom Pseudomonadati; phylum Pseudomonadota; class Betaproteobacteria; order Rhodocyclales; family Zoogloeaceae; genus Zoogloea; species Zoogloea oryzae. The sequence goes on along the minus strand of NZ_BSPX01000038.1, from coordinate 23,221 downwards.
AGGGATACACCGCGAACACCACCACGAACAGCGACACGCCGCCGTAGGTGAGCAGCGCGCACACCAGCACGATGGAGAGCATCGCCCGCTCGGCGCCCACCAGCTTGATGACCGACGAGACGATGGATTTCGAGAAGCCGGACAGCTCGATGACCTTGCCGAAGATGGCGCCGAGCAGGAAGACCGGGAAGTAGTTTTTGACGAAGCCGACCATCTTGTCCATGAAGAGGCCGGTGAACATCGGTGCGACGAGGGTCGGGTCGGTAAAGAGGACGGCGCCGAGGGCTGCGACCGGCGCGAACAGGATGACGCTGTAGCCCCGGTACGCGATGTACATCAGGAAGCACAGCGAGGCTAATACGATCAGGAATGACATGGTTGGAATCTCCTCCGTTATGGGTTTGCGGCGATCTATGCGCAGAAACCATGCCAGTGTTTTTACTTATTGATTCATAAGGAGAACGTATTTTTGCTGCGGTGCATTGTGTCCGTGGCGCCGGGCAGGGTGTCTGGTGCCTCGGACAGGTGTCGCGGTGTTGTCGTCAGGTGTTGGCGGCGCTGCCTAGGCCAAGGGCGGAGATCTTCTCGTACAGCGAGGCGCGGGAGATGCCGAGGATGCGCGCAGCCTGGGCCTTGTTGCCGCCGGCGCTGGCGATGGCGTCGACGATGGCCCGGCGCTCGGCGTCCTGCTGGATCTGGTCGAGGGTGCGCGTGGGGCTGGCCTTGGCCGGGGCGGGCGTGGCCCGCGCCGCGGCGGGCAGCAGGTGCTCGAAATCCCGGGCTTCGAGCCGGTCGGCGTCGGACAGCAGGAGCGCCCGTTCGAGCATGTTCGACAGCTCGCGCACGTTGCCCGGCCAGGTGTAGCCGGCCAGGCAGGCGATGGCGTCGGCCGACAGGCTGCGAGGCGGCTCGCCCAGCTGGCGGGCGATGCTGTCGGTGAGGCATTCGGCGATCAGCGGCAGGTCGTCGATGCGCTCGCGCAGCGGCGGCACATCCAGCGTCATCACGTTGAGCCGGTAGAACAGGTCGGGGCGGAAGCGGCCTTCGTCCACGTCCTTCTGCAGGTTGCGGCTGGTGGCGGCGATGATGCGTACGTCAATGGGGATGAGCCGGTTGGAACCCACCGGCTCGATCTCCTTCTCCTGCAGGGCCCGCAGGAGCTTGGCCTGCAGCGCCGGCGACATGTCGCCGATCTCGTCGAGGAACAGGGTGCCGCCCTGGGCCAGCTCGAACTTGCCGCTACGGCCCTTGCGGTCGGCGCCGGTGTAGGCGCCGGGGGCGACGCCGAAGAACTCGGCTTCGAGCAGGGTTTCGGGGATCGCGGCGATGTTCACCGCCACGAAGGGGCCGTCAGCCCGCGGGCTGGCGGCGTGGATGGCCTGGGCGAGGAGCTCCTTGCCGGTGCCCGTCTCGCCGAGGATCAGGACCGGCGAGACGGCCCGGGCGGCGCGCCGGGCCTTGTCCTTGACCGCCACGCAGGCCGGGCTGGTGCCAACGAAGCTGGCGAAGGTGTAGCGGGTGCGGCGGGCTTCGTCGAGCTTGCGGCGGGTGTCGGCGAGCTCGAGGCGCAGGTTCTGGAAGCGCGACAGCAAGGGGGCGAGCTGGCGCGGGTCGTCGAAGATCATCACCCCCACGCCGCCGATGATCGTACCGGCGCTGTCGCGCACCGGCAGGCGCATCACCACGAAGGATTCGCTGCCGAACTCCATCACGTCGAGCATGATGGGCTTGCCGCTGGCCACCACGCTGCGCATCAGGCTGTTGGGGATCACGTCCTCGACCGGCAGGCCGATCACCGAGGCCGGATCGGCGATGCCCAGGTGGCGCGGGTACTGCTCGTTCATCCACACGATGCGGGCTTCGCGGTCGACGATCAGGATGCCCTCGGAGAGCTCGGAGAAGGCGGCCAGCAGCGTGTCGTTCACGTGCCGGCGGATGCGTTCGGCCTCCGCGGCGAAGGGTGCTGGTGCCATCGGTCTCCTGCCTCGTTCTTGTTCTCGTCCGGCAAGCATAGCGCACCTGACGGCGCTAATGCCCGCGCGGCTGCAGTCCGATCTCGATGGCGGTCTGCGGGCCGATCAGCGTGTCGGCGAGGCTGTCCGCCTCGTCGGCGCGGCCTTCGGCTACCGGGATGCGCCCGGCCATGATCTCGGCCAGGGCCTGAGGGTGGCGCGGCTGGCGGTTGGGCTCGGCGTAGCCGTCGGGGAAGACTGGCAGCAGGGTCTGCGGATCGTATTTGTCGGTGGCGCCGAGGGTGTGGAGCAGCTCGTGGGCGATCACCACCGCGTTGCGTTGGCGCTCGTCGCGGCTGGCGAAGACTTTCACCACGCCGATCAGCCCTTTCTCGAGGCCGAGGGAGTGATCCAGCGCCGGGGTTCGGGCCGGGTCGTGGTAGAGCACGAACAGGCGGATCTCCGGGCGCGGCCCCGGCGCGGCGTCGTGGCGCCAGGCCCAGTAGCGCAGCTGCAGGCTCCACAGGGCCACGGACAGCCGGCCGCCACCTTCCGGGAGCGGCGGGGGCAGGGCATTGACCGGCGGCGCCAGGTTGATTGCCACCGGGCGCAGCAGCGGCCGACCGTAGCGGCGGACTTCCTCCTGCAGCCATTCGCCGATGGGCGCGAAGTCGTCAGGGTGCAGGCGCTCGACGATCTGGCGGGTGACCGGCGAGTCGTCGGCCATGATGGGGTAGATCGTGGTGTGCACCGAGTGCTTCCAGTCGGTGGCCTGGGCGCCGGCGCGCCACGCGCCCACAGCCACGGTGACGAGGATGATCAGCAGGATGGCGATGCGCAGTTTGCGGAACATGGGCGGGCGTGGCGGAGCAGTGGCGGGTGACGAGATTGTCATATTCTAGCGATGCCGACGCCCGGGCTGTCCACGGGTGTCAGCCGGCAGGCAGGGCCGGGGCCTGGCGCAGCTCGTCGAGAAAGGCCCGGGCCGGCAGCGACAGCACCTTGCTGCGCAGATGCACGACGTTCCACGGCCGATGCAGGGGAAAGCCGGCCACGTCGAGCACGCACAGGCCCTCGGCGTCGAGGCGCTCGCCCAGGGCGTGGCGCGACAGCACGGTGAGGCCCATGCCGGTGCCGGCGAGCTCCAGCAGCGCCTCGTTGCTGGCCAGCGACAGGCGTACTCGCAATTGCACGCCGGCCGCTGCGGCGAAGGCGTCCACCGCGTGGCGCGAGCCGGAGCCGGGCTCCTTGAGCAGGAAGGGCTCGCCGGCCAGTTCGGCCAGCGTCACCGGCCGACCTGCGGCCCAGTGGTCGCGGGGGGCGAGCACCACCAGCTCGTTGTCGAGGAAGGGATGGACGACGATGTCCAGGTCGTCGGGCGGGTAGGACATCACATACAGGTCGTCCTCGTTGCGGCGCAGGCGCTCGACGATCTTGGCCCGGTTGGCGATCTCCAGCTCGATGGAGACATCCGGGTAGCGCCGGCAGAAGGCACCGACCATGCGCGGCACGAAGTACTTGGCGGTGGTGACGAGCGCCACCCGCAGCTTGCCGCGACGCAGGCCGCGTAGCTCGTCGATGGCCGAGTCGAAGCGGTTCCACACGTCATCGAGGTTGCGCACGGTGGCGAGGAGCTCGTCGCCGGCGGCGGTGAGGCGCAGTTCGCGCCCGGTCTGGTCGAAGAGCGGCATGCCGACGGTGTCGGCCAGCTGGCGCAGCTGGATCGACACCGCGGGCTGGGTGAGGTGCATGGCCTCGGCGGCGCGGCTGAAGCTGCCCAGGCGGGCCACGGCGGCGAAGGTTTCGAGCTGGCGGAAGGTGATGCGGCGGCGCATGTATAAGTTATGGCTTATTGGTTTGTCGAAAAGCTTTAATTGGATTTTATGCTGCACCGCCCCCAAGCTTGCAAGTGTTCTGTTGTCTGCGGGCGGCTGCCCGATCCAAGCATGCCTTTCGAACCTGTCATCCTGTTCTTCGTGCTCGGCCTGGTGGCCGGCATCGTGCGTTCCGACCTCAAGCTGCCCGGCGTGGTGTATGAGGCCCTGAGCATCTTCCTGCTCCTCGCCATCGGCCTGAAGGGCGGCGTCGAACTGTCGCGCCACAACGTGGCCGATCTGGCGCTGCCGGCGCTGGTAATCGTGGCGGTGGCGCTGCTGATTCCCCTCGCGGCGTTTCCGGTGCTGCAGCGGCTGGGTCGCCTGCCGCGGGCGGATGCGGCGTCGATTGCTGCCCATTATGGGTCTGTGAGCGTGGTCACCTTTGCTGTGGCGAGCAGCTATCTGGCCAGCCGCGGCGAGCCGGCCGAGGGCTACATGGTGGTCTTCCTGGCGCTGCTGGAGCTGCCGGCCCTGGTGATGGGCGTGGCGCTGGCCCGCCGGGGCGCGGCGGACACCCGCTGGGGCAAGCTGTTCCACGAGGTGCTGGCGGGCAAGAGCATCGTGCTGTTGGGCGGTGGCCTCTTGATCGGCTGGCTGGCCGGGCCGGAAGGCATCCAGCCCCTCGACCGGGTGTTCTTTGACCTGTTCAAGGGCATGCTGGCCTTCTTCCTGCTGGAGATGGGCCTGGTGGTCGCCGGGCGGCTGGCCGACCTGCGCCGGGCGGGGGTCTTCCTGGCTGTGTTTGCGGTGCTGATGCCGCTGGCGGGCGGCCTGCTGGGGGTGCTCACCGCCAATCTGCTGGATTTCTCGGTGGGCGGCGCGATGCTGCTCGCCACCCTGTACGCCAGCGCGTCGTACATTGCGGCGCCGGCGGCGATGCGCATCGCGGTGCCAGAGGCCAACCCGGCCCTGTCGATCGGCGCGTCGCTGGGCATCACCTTCCCGTTCAACCTGCTGGTCGGCGTGCCGACCTACCACTGGCTTGCCAGCCACCTTGCCGGAGTGATCTGATGAATCTGCCCCTGAGCCTGCGCAGGCTCCTCACCATCATCTGCGAAGCCAGCCTGGAGCCCGAGCTGGTGCGCGAACTGGCCCGCCTCGGGGCCCGCGGCTACACCATCACCGAGGCCCGCGGGCAGGGCGCCCACGGCCTGCGCGACGGGTCGTGGGGGGCGTCGGCCAACATCCGCGTGGAGGTGCTGTGCGACGAGCTGACCGCCGAGGCCATCGTGGACACGCTCCACGCCGGCTACTCGGCCAACTACGGCATGGTGATGTTCGTGACCGACGTGGCCGTGCTGCGGCCGGACAAGTTTCGCGGCGCGCCGGGCTGAGCCTGCCGGGGCTCAGTCCTGATCGGCGAAGGCCGGCAGCTCTTCGAGGACGCGGGCCGGCACCGGCCGGCCGAAGTGATAGCCCTGCAGGGTGTCCACCTCGAGCTCGCGCAGGGTGGTGGCGGTCTGGGCGTCCTCGACGCCTTCGGCCACCGTGCGCAGCCCGAGGGCACGGCCCAGCTGGACGATGGCCTGCAGGATGCGCAGGCCGTCGGGGGTGTGCACGCGCTGGACGAAGGAGATGTCGATCTTGAGCTCCTGCACCGGCAGCTCGTGGAGCTGGGAGAGCGAGGCGTAGCCGGTGCCGAAGTCGTCGATCGACAGGATGAAGCCGGCGTCCACCAGCTGGCGCAGGCGCTCCTCGGCGAACTCCACTTCGAGCAGGGCGACGGATTCGGTGATCTCCAGCACGATGGCCGAGGTGGGCAGGTCGTGCCGGCTCACTTCGTGGATCAGCCCGCTGACGAATTCCGGCGCAAACAGCTGGCGTTTGGAGATGTTGAGCGAAAGGTGCAGCTCGGGGCGGCGGGCGTGCCAGCGCTGGAACTGGGCCAGTGCGAGGGTCGTCACCCGCTGGCCGAGGTCGGCGATCAGGCCCAGGCTCTCGGCCATCGGGATGAAGGTGGCCGGGGAGATCCAGCCCAGATCCTTGTCGTGCCAGCGGGCCAGGGCCTCGATGCCCACCAGCCGGTGGCGTCCTTCGGCGTCGCGTTCGGTGCGCACCTGGGGCTGGAACCACACCTCGATCTGTCCGCCCTGGATGGCGTCGGCCAGCTTGGCCTGGATGTACAGCTCCTTCTTGCCCAGGCCCTTGGCCGACATCTCGGAGAACAGCTGGAAGTTGTTCCGCCCCTGGGACTTGGCGTAGAACATCGCCCGGTCGGCATGGGCCAGCAGGGATTCGACGCTGTCGCCGTCGTCGGGGAACATCGCGATGCCCATGCTGAAGGTGGCGTTGATCGGCTGGCCGGCCACCGCGAAGCTGCGCGGCATCACCTTCTGCAGCTTGCGCGCCACCTGCCGGGCGTCCTCGATGTTGACGATGCCGGGCAGGAGGGCGACGAATTCGTCACCGCCCCAGCGGGCCACGGTGTCGCCGTCGCGCAGGTTCTTCTCGAGGGCCTGGGCCATGGACAGCAGCAGCGCATCGCCGGCCTTGTGGCCATAGGCGTCGTTGATGTTCTTGAAGTGGTCGAGATCGATGAAGCACACCGCAACCCGATCCTGATTGCGGCGGGCCAGCTGGATGGTCTTGCAGACGCGGTCTTCCAGCAGCACCCGGTTGGGCAGGCCGGTGAGGGCGTCGTGCAGCGCCATGTGGGCGATGTGACGCTCCTGCAGGTAGGTCTTGGTGATGTCCCGCAGCACGCCGCGGATGCCGACGATCTTGCCGGCGTCGGTCAGTTCGGTGACAAAGCGGCACTCCATCCAGCGTTCGTAGGCGGCGTCGCCCACGAAGCGGAAGCGCCCGTGGAACTCGTCCTTGGTGCCGTCGGCGAGGCTGTTGAGGCAGCCCGCGAAGGCGGCCTGATCTTCCGGGTGGACGGAGTCGAGAAGCGGGTAGGTGCCGGGCGCGCGGCCGGCCAGCTGCCACCAGCCGCTGTTGGCGTTGATGATGGTGCCGTCGGGGCGCAGCTCGATGACGGCCTCTTCAAGCATGTCGAGGGTGCGCACCAGCGAGTGCTGTTCGGCGGCCCAGTGCTTCTCGTTTTCGAGGGCGCGGCTGAGGGCCTGGAAGGGCTGGCGCACGCTCTCGACGAACACCGCCCGGTAGATGAAGCCGTAGGAAATGATCTTGTACAGGTGGCCGATGAAGTTGTAGCTGTCGCTCACCGACACGTAGCGGGTGAAGCACAGCTCGGAGAGCATCGCCACCGCGGACGCGGCGAAGAGATCTGCCGCATTGAAGGCCGCACCGTGCATCGCCCGCCATGCGAACACCAGTGCCGCGGCGCCGTAGATGAGGACCAGCCCGTATTCGAATGCCACCTTGAGCGGCGTGAGTCCGCTGCCGGGCACGAAGAAGGCCGGCAGGTGGTCGGGTGTCAGCAGTTCGAGGGCGTAGAGCAGGGCCACGTAGGCCAGCACGCCGGCCAGCAGCCGGTAGCGGTGCCGTGTCTCCAGCATCGGTTGCCACGGCCGGAGGGCGGCCACCAGCAGGCCGGCGGCCACCAGCAGGCGGGCTGCCAGCCAGAACACGATGGCCTTCTGGGGGCTCGCCGGGGTGATGAAATCGGGCATGCCCCGGTAGCCGAGCATGTGGCCGAAATCGAGCAGGGCCGTGCCCAGCAGCACCACGCCCAGCAGCACCACATTGCCAGGCCGCTCGTCGGAGTAGGCGTTCCAGACGATGCCGAACACCAGCATCGCCACGACGATGGCGCCGGTCTCCATCGCGGTGTGCAGCGGCAGGTAGCGACCAATGCCGAAATCGGATGATGGCAGCAGGCCGATCATCAGGAAAAGCAGCAGCAATGCCCCGGGCCACAGCGCGGCGCGTTTCAGGTCGTGGAGGGGCGTGGGGGTAGGGCCCACGGGTTGCTCGGCGGGTGCAGGCATCAGGCGCTCGTCCTCGGGGGTGACGATTTGCTCATTGGCGCGGCCGGGCCGCAGGCGCAGCCGGACGCAGTTGATCCGATTATCGGCCCTGTCGCGGGTGGTATTGACCCTTGGCCGTGACCCGGACGAAAAAAAACCCGACACGCGTGTCGGGTTTCTTGCGAAGCAGAGAATCAGGCGACGGTGACCGGGATCTTGCCGATCTTGGCCTGCCATTCCTTCGGGCCGGTGTTGTGCACCGAGGTACCGGAAGAATCGACCGCCACGGTGACGGGCATGTCCTGCACGTCGAACTCGTAGATGGCTTCCATGCCCAGGTCGGCAAAGCCGACGACCTTGGCCGACTTGATGGCCTTGGCCACCAGGTAGGCGGCGCCGCCGACGGCCATCAGGTAGGCGGACTTGTTGTCCTTGATGGCTTCGATGGCGGTGGGGCCACGCTCGGACTTGCCGACCATGGAGATCAGGCCGGTCTGCTCGAGCATCATTCGGGTGAATTTGTCCATCCGGGTGGCGGTGGTCGGGCCGGCGGGGCCGACGACTTCATCGCGCACCGGGTCCACCGGGCCGACGTAGTAGATCACGCGGTTGGTGAAGTCGACGGGCAGCTTCTCGCCCTTGGCCAGCATGTCGGCGATGCGCTTGTGGGCGGCGTCGCGGCCGGTGAGCATCTTGCCGTTGAGCAGCAGTTTCTGGCCCGGCTTCCAGGCAGCGACTTCTTCCTTGGTCAGGGTGTCGAGGTTCACGCGGGTGGCGGACTTGAGATCCGGCGTCCAGGTGACGGCGGGCCAGTCCTCGAGCTTGGGCGGCTCGATCTTGGCGGGGCCGGAGCCATCCAGGTGGAAGTGGCAGTGACGGGTGGCGGCGCAGTTGGGCACCAGCGCGACCGGCAGGTTGGCGGCGTGGCAGGGGTAGTCGAGCACCTTCACGTCGAGGACGGTGGTGAGGCCGCCCAGGCCCTGGGCGCCGACGCCCAGCGCATTGACCTTCTCGTAGAGCTCGAGACGCAGCTCTTCGGCGCGGGTGAGCTTTTCGCCCTTGGCGGCGGCGTCAGCGGCCTTGGCCTTGAGGTCGTGGATATCGACCGGGGCCATGATGGATTCCTTGGCCAGCAGCATGGCCTTCTCGGGCGTGCCGCCGATGCCGATGCCGATGATGCCCGGCGGACACCAGCCGGCGCCCATCTCGGGGATCTTCTTGAGGACCCAATCCACCAGATCGTCGGACGGGTTGAGCATCGCGAACTTGGACTTGGCTTCGGAGCCGCCGCCCTTGGCTGCGCAGATCACCTCGACGTGGTGGCCCGGGACGAGCTCGAAGTGGACCACCGCCGGGGTGTTGTCCTTGGTGTTCTTGCGGGCACCGGCCGGATCGGCCAGCACGGACGCGCGCAGGGGGTTGTCCGGGTTGGCGTAGGCGCGACGCACGCCTTCGTCGATCATCTGCTGGACGCTCATGGTGGCGTCCGGCCAGGTGACCTGCATGCCGACCTTGATGAACACCATGCCGATGCCGGTGTCCTGGCAGATCGGGCGGTGGCCTTCGGCGGCCATGCGCGAGTTGGTCAGGATCTGGGCGATGGCGTCCTTGGCGGCGGGGGATTCTTCGCGCTCGTAGGCTTCGCCGAGGGCCTTGATGTAGTCCAGCGGGTGGTAGTAGCTGATGTACTGGAAGGCGTCCGCGACGGACTGGATCAGGTCTTCCTGCTTGATTGCGGTCATGGGTGAGGCTCCCTCTCTTTAGTGTTTTGACAGCAGAACGGTCTGGTTCATGATCTTGTCGACCCACGCCATGGCGAGGGCAGAGAACAGGAACACGACGTGGATGATGACCTGCCACATGATGGCCTTCTCGGGCAGGTTGGCCGCGTTGATGAAGGTCTTGAGCAGGTGGATCGACGAGATGCCGATGATCGCGGTGGACAGCTTGATCTTCAGTACGCCGGCGTTCACATGGGACAGCCACTCGGGCTGGTCCGGGTGGCCTTCGAGGTCGAGCCGCGAGACGAAGGTCTCGTAGCCGCCGATGATGACCATGATGAGCAGGTTGGCGATCATCACCACGTCGATCAGGCCGAGCACCACCAGCATGGTTTCGGTTTCGCTGATGTGGCCGCCGGAGTTGATGACGTTGCTCACCAGGTGGCCCAGTTCGGCCATGAACAGCCACACGTAGATGCCCTGGGCGACGATCAGGCCGAGGTACAGCGGCGCCTGGAGCCAGCGGCTCCAGAAAATGAAGTTCTCGAGAAGTTGCGGACCTTTTCTCATGGGTTTGGCACAGCAGTTGGGGAGCCCGGATTTTATCATCGGCGAAGCGCGCTCCAAGGCGGTAAAATAGAGAACTTTGCTTTTCTGCCTCAAGGGCTTTACGCATGAACCTGCAACCCATCACCGCGCTGTCGCCGCTGGACGGCCGTTACGAATCCAAGGTCTCCGCGCTGCGCGAGCACTTCTCCGAATTCGGCCTGATCCGCAACCGCGTGAAGGTCGAGATCGAATGGCTCAAGGCGCTGGCCGCCGCGCCCGAACTGGCCGAGATCGCGCCGTTCTCCGCCGCCACCATCGCCGAGCTCGACGGCGTGATCGCCAGCTTCTCGGTGGCCGACGGCGAAGCCGTGAAGGCCATCGAGGCGACCACCAACCACGACGTGAAGGCCATGGAGTACTGGCTCAAGCAGCGCCTTGGCCACAACCCCGAAGTCACCCGCGTCACCGAGTTCATCCACTTCGGCTGCACGTCCGAGGACATCAACAACGTCTCCCACGCGCTGATGCTGCGCGACGGCCGCGACGACGTGCTGCTGCCCTCCCTCGACAAGATCATCGCCCGTCTCGTCGAGCTGGCCCACCAGCACGCCGACCTGCCGATGCTCTCCCGCACCCACGGCCAGCCCGCCAGCCCGACCACCCTGGGCAAGGAGATGGCCAACGTGGTGTATCGCCTGCGCCGCACCCGCAAGGCCATCGTCGGCGTCGAGCTGACCGCCAAGTTCAACGGCGCCGTGGGCAACTACAACGCTCACCTGTCGGCCTACCCCGAGTTCGACTGGGAAGCCTTCAACGGCCGCTTCATCGAATCCCTGGGCCTCGCCTTCAACCCCTACACCATCCAGATCGAACCCCACGACGCGATGGCCGAGCTGTACGACGCCACCGCCCGCGCCAACACCATCGTGCTGGATGTGTGCCGCGACATCTGGATGTACATCTCCCTGGGCTACTTCAAGCAGAAGCTGAAGGCCGGCGAGATCGGCTCGTCCACCATGCCGCACAAGGTCAACCCGATCGACTTCGAGAACGCCGAAGGCAACCTGGGCCTCGCCAACAGCGTGCTGCGCCACCTGGCCGACAAGCTGCCGGTGTCCCGCATGCAGCGCGACCTGACCGACTCCACCGTGCTGCGCAATATGGGTGTGGCCTTCGGCTATGCCGTGCTGGCCTACGATTCCTGCCTGCGCGGCCTGGGCAAGCTGGAAGCCGACCCCGCCCGCCTCGCCGCCGATCTCGACGCCTGCTGGGAAGTGCTCGCCGAGCCGATCCAGACGGTGATGCGCCGCTACGCCGTGCCCAACCCCTACGAGCAGCTCAAGGAGCTGACCCGCGGCAAGGGCATCACCAAGGAAGCGCTGCAGCAGTTCATCGGCACCCTGGCGATCCCCGAAGCCGAGAAGGCCCGCCTCCTCGAGATGACCCCGGGCAGCTACATCGGCAAGGCCGCCGAGCTGGCCAAGCGCATCTGAGATCCCGCCGGCGCGCAGGTGCCGGCATGGGCAGAAGGGCGACGACGGTCGCCCTTCGCGTTTCAGTTTCAACCTGATTGCGGAGATTCATCCATGGCATTTGCCGACAAGCTCAAGGCCCTGCCGGGCGTATCGCATCTGGCTTCGATCCAGCTGCTGGGCGCCGCCGATGAGGTGGTGGCCACCATCGAGAACAAGCCCGGCCAGGCTGGCTCGCTGGCGGTGTACAACCACCTGGCCCAGATCCACGGCGCCATCACCCCGACTGCCGCCGCCCAGGGTATCGAGATCTACTCGGAGCACAGCGAGGACGCGCGCCTCAATCCGGGCAAGCACCCCAACATCGACCGCCTGATCGGCCTCGTCGAGCGGGGCGAGACCCTGCGGGTGAAGCACGTGTTTGCCGCCTGAGCGGTTTTTGCGCTGCATGAAGAGGCTGCCCGCGGGCAGCCTTCTTTTTGCCCGATCAGGTCTGTTGACACATACCGACCGATCGGTATGTAATTCGCCCACCATGAGCCGCCAGCCCGATCTCACCCGCGCCCGCATCCTTGATGCCGCCTTCGCCGAAATCCACCGCGAAGGCTTTCGGGCGGCTGGCGTGGCGAGCATTCTGGCGGAGACCGGGCTCACCAAGGGCGCCTTCTACCACCACTTTCCCAGCAAAAAGGCGCTGGGGCTCGCCGTCATTGACGAGCGCATCGCGCCGCTGCTCGAGGACTGGGTGGTGCGTCCGCTCGACGACGGGCCGCAGGCGTCGGTGGCGGCCTTGCTCGACCTGCTGGCGTGCAGCCATTCGGCCGATGCGTCGGCGATCAATCTCGGCTGCCCGCTGAACAACCTGATGCAGGAGATGAGCGCCCTCGACGAGGATTTTCGGGCCCATCTCGCAGCCATCCTCGAGCGCTGGCAGCGCAAGCTGGCCGCGCTGCTGCGGCGGGCGCAGGCCGCCGGGGAGATTCGCGCCGACGTGGATTGCGAGGCCTGCGCGCTGTTCATCGTTGCGGCCTGGGAAGGTGCCGTCAGCGTGTCGAAGAACCTGCAGTCGGCGGCGGCCTTTCACGCGACGATGGCGCAACTGCGCGCTTACGTCGCCAGCCTGCGCCCGCCGCGCTGATTTTTTTACCCCAATACATACCAACTGGTTTGTATGTTTCAACCCTCCAGGAGATCCATGATGAAAGTATCCGAAGCCATCCGCCAGCGCCGTGCCGTCAAGGCCTTTGACCCGACACACCGCATCGGCGAGGACGAAATCGAGGCGCTGATGCAGCTGGTCAAGCTGTCACCGACGGCCTTCAACATCCAGAACTGGCGCTTTGTCCTCGCCCAGGACCCGGCACTGCGTCAGCAACTGCGCGCGGCCGCGTGGGGGCAGGCGCAGGTGACCGATGCGTCCCTGCTGGTTGTCGTGACCGCCGACCTCAAGGCCTGGGAGAAGGCACCGACCCGCTACTGGCGCGATGCCGCGGCGCCGGTGAAGGAAGCCATCCTGCCAATGCTCGACGGCTACTACCGCGGCCGGGATGTGGTCCAGCGCGACGAGGCGATGCGCTCCTGCGGGATCGCCGCGCAGACCTTGATGCTCGCGGCGCAGGAGCTGGGCTACGACAGCTGCCCGATGGATGGCTTCGACTTCGACGCGGTGGCCCGTCTGATCCAGCTGCCGTCCGATCACGTCATTGCGATGTTCGTCGCGATCGGCAAGGCGGCCCAGCCGGCGCATCCGCGCAGTGGCCCGCTGCCGCTCGACGAGATCGTCGTGCGCGACCGCTTCGCCGTGGCCTGATCCCGGAGACGTCGGGTCGCGCTTACGCCGGGCGTGCCGTCCTGGCCTGGATGATCCACCGGGCGATGACGATGCCGAGCATGTCGGCCACCACGTCCATCGGTTCGCCGAAGCGGTTGGTGGTGAGGGTGTGCTGGCAGATCTCGATCAGGATGCCGTAGCCCAGCAGTCCGCCGGCAACGGCGTTGATGCGCGCCGGCCAGCCGGCCCAGCCCAGCAGCGTCAGCACCGCGAAGGCCGCGCTGTGGTGCAGCTTGTCCTGGAAATCCACCACCTCGGGCACGACAGCCATCGGGATCATCGCCAGGATGAAGATGACGATGAGGGCAAGGGCGAACAGCGTGCGGATGACGGGCGGGGGCAGGCGGAAGGGCATGGCGGGTTGCGGTGATCGGGAGCGCGCATTCTAGCTCAGCGGTGGCGGCAGCCCGGGCGCCCGCCGCCCGCGCCGGGTGTCAGGTGGTGCCGGCCCGGCGGCGGGCGGCGAGCCATTCCCACACCAGCCCGCCGGGTGAATCCTGGCCGGTCAGCACGTAGGACAGGGTGTGGGCGTTGAAGAGGGTCAGGTCGAGATCCTTGCGGGCGGCCTCGAGGCCCACCAGCAGCAGCTGGTCGCCCAGCTTGATGTCCTGGTCGTCCCCGGGCAGCAGGTGGGGCGGATCGCCTTCGCGCAGGAGCAGCAGGGCGCGGCATTCCAGGGGCGGTCGGCCGGTGACTGGGGCGCGCAGCAGCTGGCCGAGCCGCAGGCTGTCGTGGCGCATCAGCAGGCGATAGGCCGACGGGGCCTGGGCGATGTTGAGGGTGACGCTCCACACCATGGGCACGTCCCACCCGAAGCGCTCGGTGAGCTCGTCGAGCAGCTGCTGAGACCAGTTGTCGTCGGCCCGGCGCACGGCGTTGAGGAAGGGGGCCAGCAGTGGGGTGGTGAGGATGGCGAGGCATTCGTGGGCGACGATTTCGCTGGGCACCATCGCAAAGTCGGACTCGAAGGCCTCGAACAGGGTGTGGTTGGCGACGTGGTTCTGCCGCAGCACGGTGAACAGCCGGGGGTTGAGCTCCCGGGCGGTGACGACGGTGGACAGGTTGTTCACGTCGTTGGCGGTGGCGGCCACGATGCCCACCGCGTCGGCGATGCCGGCGGCCCGCAGGGCTTCCACGCCGGTGCCGTCGCCCTTGATCCAGGTGTGGCTGGGGTCGATGGGCGGGGCGCGGTCGATGATCGTCACCGGCAGGCCGGCGCCTTCGAGGGCCTGGGTCATCACCCGGCCGAAGGCGCCGTAACCGCACAGCACCCACTTGCCGGCGGGCGGCTCGCGGTGGCGGGTGATGGTGGTGCCGGGCAGGCCGGTGAGCCAAAGCAGAAGGTGGTAGGCGGCCGGCGAATGCAGGGCGAGGGCCATGTACTCGCCGAACTTTTCGAAGGGGTTGATGATGTGCCGGGTGCCGAACGAGGCCATGTTGGCAACCGTTTCGGCGTGTTCGGCGCGGCACAGGGCCGGCAGGGCGGGGGCCAGCAGGCGGGCGGCGATGGCCACCGCGAGGTTGGTGCCGTCGTCGTTGGTGAGGGCGATCACCCCACGGCAGTACTTGCTGGTGAGCCCGGCAAACACGAGGGTGTCGGGCTTGCCGGCGTCGGCGCACAGGGCCGGCATGTCGGCGGAGTAACTCTGCAGCTCCAGGTCGCCGACCCGGGTCTCGTCCAGTTCGATGACCACCGCCCGGAAGCCCAGCTCGTCCAGCGCCCGGCAGATCAGCCGGCCGGTCTCGCCGTAGCCGCACACAAGGAAGAAGGGTTCGCGCAGATGCCGCACCTGGCGCGAGAAGCGCTGTACGGCGATGGCGTTGAGAAAGTTCTTGTCCTGCAGCATCGCGAAGACGGTGCCCAGGGTGTAGGCCCAGCCGATCACCGACAGGTAGATGCACAGGAGCGTCCATAGCCGCTGTTGCTCGGAGAAGGCGTAGGGGATTTCGCCGAAGCCGATGGTGGTGGCGGTGTAGCTGATGAAATAGACGGCGTGGAAGAAGCTCATCCGCGGCCCCAGGCCGCCGCCGTTGGGGTCGGGCGGGCCGGGCACCAGGGTGAGGCCCAGCACCGATACCGCGAAGATCACGATGAGCACGATCAGCGGCGTGCGCAGCCGCCGCAGGACCAGGAAGATCGTGCTGGTGGGGGTGTTGTTCACGGCGTCAGCGCCGCTGCATGATGGTTTCGGCGATGAGGATCACCACCGACACGATGTTGGCGAAGAGGGCGCCGCCAGACAGCGAGACGATGCTCGACATGGTGGCTGGGGTGAGCCCGGTGCCGGCCACGTGGACGACGTAGCCCCACACCATCGCGGCGGCGAGCAGTTGCAAGTCGGCCACGAGGCTGGTGGCGAGGTGGATGGCGCCGATCTGGGTGCGGTCGCCGAACTTGAGCACGGTGGCGATCAGGTTGACCACCACCGCGGCGAACAGCTCGTAGATGTCGTGGTGGGCCGGGTTGTCGATCTCGCCGATGAAGAAGCCGAAGTTGAGGGTGGCGGCGAAGACGATGAAGAAACCGAAGATGACTTTCTCGAGGTTCATGGGCGGGCCTGGCTTCTGGTGGTCGGTATCCAGGAATGCTAGCACCTGCCCGACGGCAGGGTGTTGCCCACGTGCCGGCGCCGCTGGCGGATGGGTGCGAAGTGTTGCCTGAATGACAAAGGCGGGAAGCGCCGGCCGGATGGGCCGGGACTTCCCGCCTTTGTCGGGGTGATGCTTACCAGCAGGTGCTGGTCGTACCGGTGCCGGATACCGTGCGGGCGCCGCTCTGGCTGAGGGTCAGGGTGCCGCACTGGGTGTCGGAGCTGGCCTGGCCGCCCTGGGGGGTGACCTTCAGGACGAACGCGTTGGCGCTCACCGAGGCAACTGCCAGCACGTAGTTGCCCTTCATGTCATTGACGCAGGACGTGGTGGGCAGCGCCACGGCCGTGCCGTCGAGGGCCTGGTCGTAGCGCAGGTTGGTGGTGTAGAAGCGCTCCATGTACTGGGCCGCTTCCTGCAGGCAGGCGGTGGCCAGGTTGCGCTTGCTGCGCACCACGTAGGTCGAGTAGTTGGGGTAGGCGATCATCGTCAGGATGCCGACGATGCACACGGCGACCATCAGCTCGATGAGCGTCATGCCGGCCTGGTTTTTAGGAAGACGGTTACGCATGGTGGGTGTTCCGGTGGCGGTGGTTGCGACTGACCACCGCTATAACGGCACGCCAAGTCATTCCTTGCGGATTTCACGCCACGAGACGCGCCCCTTGAGTTCGCTGAGGTTCACGTTCGGCTGGGCCTTGCAGACGCCGGTCGAGTCGCAGCTCTGGATCGTGAATTTCGAGTCGGTCACCTTCTTGATGGTGATCTCGCCGATCATCCCGCCGGTGCGCACCGAGCCTGCCGGGGTGAGCTTGCCGCCGACCAGCTTCTTGTCGGCGTCGTCGAAGGCGTTGTCGTTGTTGATGTCGAAGAAGGGCTTGGTGAGCGTGGCGCCCGAGAAGGCGCTGAGGGCGTTGAGATAGCCACTGCCACCCGAGGCGCACTTGTCCGAGCTGGGGATGACGCTGCTGGCGTACAGCACGCCTGCCGAGTACTGGCTGCGCGACACGATGCGTTCGCCGGTCTTCACGCCGCCGACGGCCATGTCCACGTACCAGCCGCTCTTGCCGACCATGTCGTTGGCGACGGCCTCGGAGAAGGTGCGGGTGAGGTAGCTGCCCTGGGCGGTTTCGGCGGTGAGGGTGCGCTGGGTGAGGGCGCTGCGGCTGGCGATGGTGGTGCCGTCGTCGATCAGGCCGTACCAGCTCTGGATGGCGGTGTCGGAGACGTCCCCGTTGGTCAGGTAGCGTCCGGTGCCGCCGAAAACCCAGCGCTTGTTGGTCTTCGGGTCGATGGCAACGGAGAGCCCGGCGGTGATCGGCTGGGTGTTGTTGCTGGCATCCCGGGCGGTGAACATCGAGGTGCCGCTCCATGCGGAGGTATCGGTGCCAGTCAGGTTGAAGCGCCAGAAGTTGCCGAGCAGGTCGCCCGCGTAGATCAGGTCGATCTTGCTGTCACCGTCCTTGTCGAAGCCGACCAGCGAAGACAGGCCGTTGGTGGCCGACGACGAGCCCGCGCCGGTGGCGATCTTCTTGATGAGCGCCCCGGTGTTGAGGTTGAGGATGTACAGGAAGGCTTTTTCGTTGGTGCTGTTGTAGCCGTTACCGATGATCACCGCCCAGTCGCCGGTGTTGAGCCGGGCGATGAGCGGCTTGCCGAGGGTCTGGCCCAGGTCGGAATCGGTGTATTCCCACAGCACGTTGCTGGTGCCGAAGGTGGAGGGCGTGGTGACGTCGAGCGCGTAGATGCCCTTGCCGGCGCGGCCCAGGCTGCCCACCAGGATGTTCTTGCCAACGGTGGCCTGGTCGGAGACCACCAGCTCGCCATCGTTCAGGTAGGCGTGGGAGTAGTTGGGGTTGGCGAGCGTGGCCATCGTGGAGAAGTTGACGCTGCCCGGAATGTAGGCGAACTGCTCGACGCCGCTCGTGGCGTTGAAGGCGTGGAGCATGCCGTCGTTGGCGGCGGCGAAGATGGTGTTGGAGGCCTTCACGTAAACCGGTGCCGGGTTGGCGAAGTCGCCGATCACCGACGTGCGGTTGCGGTAGGCGCCGCCGTTGGAGACTTCGCCGGTGCGCACGCCGCGCAGGTAGTCCACCACCGCCGAGCTGCCGAGGGCGCTCTTCTTGCTGGAGCTGAGGTTGGTGTACTCGAAGGTGGTGCCGCCGCCGCCACTGTCCTTCCAGGTGTAGATCTTGCGCGAGGCGGGCGCCGGTACGTTGGCGGAGGCCTTCCAGAGCGGGATCGGGGTGCCGTCCGAGGTGGTGTTCATCTGGCCGTTGGCGTTGTAGCCCACAGCCCACAGGTCGCCACCCCAGTTGCCGTCGTAGCGCGCGACGAAGGTCTTGCCGTTGGCTTCGAGGGTGAAGGCGGTGACGGCCACGTTCCACACGCCGCCGGCTTCGCCGATGGTGGTGAGGGCCGAAACCAGGCCGTTGGCGAACTCGGTGGGGTTCTTGGCGGCAACGAAACTGCCGCGGCCGTTAACCGCCGCGTGCCACAGGTCGTCGATCTTCTGGGCGTCGCCGTCGAGCGGGTTGGGCCAGGTCTTCGTGCCCGAGGTGAGGGCGGCCAGATCGGTGGCCGGGTTGAGGGTGCCCTGGGGCCCGAGGGACAGGGTGAAGGTGTTCATGTTCTGCCAGAACGATGGGTTGGTGCTGGTGGCCCGCATGTTGTTGGCCATGTCGGTCCGCAGGTCACGCTTCCAGTAGTACATGGAAATGTCGGCCAGGGTGTTGGTGTAGCTGTCCTGGTAGGGCCTGACTGCCGAATACTTGTACGACTGGGAGCTGGTGCCGGTGATGGTGGTGCCGGCCGTGCCGTCTTCGTTGTCGACCCCCGCGATGGTGGTGTCGGCGTAGTAGCCGTCGGTGGTCAGGATCGTGAAGTTGCGCCGGCACGACAGCTGCGGGGCGGGGCCGTAGGGGCCGGTGTTGTCGGTGCGCGAATAGTACTGGCCGGCCTTGTCGAGGGCTTCCTTGAGGGGCGTGCCGAGGGTTGGGACGGTGTTGGTGAACAGGTTGTTGAACCAGGTCTGCCGGTTGGTGCTCTCGAAGACGCCGGAGGTGGGGATCGCGTCGCCGAAACTGCTGCTGTTGATGGTGGTGAAGCCGACCCGGTAGTTGGTGCCGAGCTTGGAGAACGCAATGCTCGAACCGGCCCGGGCCGCCAACGTGCGCGAGCGGTAGTAGCTGAACCAGTTGGCGAAGTTCTGGGCTTCCTCGGCCACGGTGCGGCTGACCGAGCCCCAGTTGAAACTGGTGACGGTGGTGTTGCTGCCGCCGTTCAGATCCTGCTTGTAGCCGGTGGAGCCGCGGATCTGGTAACGGATGTAGCTGGCCGCCGCCGCCGTGGAACCGCTGCCCTTGTACACGTAGAAGGTGATCGGGTAGTAGCTGTGGCTGCAGCTGCCACCCCACCCGCAGATCGAGTTCCAGGAGGTCAGCGAGGTGCCCGTGATCCAGTTGGCGGTGGAGGTCTGCTGGGCGGTGAGATTGATCGTGCCCGCGCCGGAATTGGCTGGATGCCAGGGGGCTGCGGACGGCGTCACGTTGCCGTAGGAGGTCCCGTCATATCTCACCCACGGGGTGTAGGTGATGGTGGGGTCGTAAAAGACGTTGTTGTTGTACGACGAGCGCTTGTAGAAGCTCTGGAAACTGGTGTCGGTAAAGGCCGGGATCAGCACCTGCGAGGCGTTGCCCCAGCCGTAGGTGTCTGAGCCGTAGATGGTCCGGTTGGGCGGCGGGAAGAGGTAGGTGCCCAGCTGGCTTGCCGTGGTGGCGTTGTCGGGGAAGATGACCAGATCGTCCGGCATCATCTCGAACTGCATGCTGCCGGAGTCGTCCAGGATGTACAGGATGTTCGACGGAATCGCTGCGGCCGATTGCAGGGGGGCGCTCGGGATGTCGAGGGCGGCGCCTGCGGGCTGGCAGATGAGTGCGACGGCAAGGGCGACCAGCGATGGCGTGAAAACGGCCCCGGACTTGCAGTTGCGCTTGAGATTGGACGGGCTGCTCATGACCGACTCCCTGGATTACTGGCGTAGATTGGATTGAAGCGTGACCGAGGTGCCGCGGCCGTTGGCGGCCACTGCGCGGGCGGTGATGCGGACCATCGGGATGAGGCAGGTGGGCTCGACCGGCACCTGCAGATGACAGGTGCCATCCACCGGCTGGGCGCCCATGTCTTCGAGGATGTACTGGGCGGTGACGATGCCCGCGTTGGCGTTGGCGGCCGATTTCCACCCGGTGAAGCTGCTGTCCATCCAGCGGTCGGTGGCGCCCGCAACGGGCGTCGGGCAGAGCCCATTGGTGCAGGTGCTGGTGAAGGTCAGCGGTGATGCGGCGACGATTTCGGCTTCCCGCAGGGCCGCTTCGGCGGCCTCGAACACGTAGTTCTGGTCGTACTGGTTGCCGCTCATCCGCTCCTCGAGGCCGGCGCTGCGCATGGCCGAGAGGCCGAGGAGGGTGATGATGATCAGGATCATCATCGAGGCGACAAGGACCATGCCGCGCTGGGCGTGGTGCGGGTTCCGGCTCATGGCGTTCTGTTCCTCAGCATGATGGTGCTGGTGGCCACGGTGCTGATGCGGCGATCCCCGGTTCCACCGGTGGCGATGTTCTTGTCCAGGCCTTCGAAGTTCAGGGTGAGGCGCACCGAGATGACGGCACTCCAGTCGGTGACGGAGGCGGCGTCCACATAGGCCGTGTTCCCGTTCTGGAGGTACTGGATCTGCATGTCCGTCACGCCCGTGGCGATCTCCTCGGGGTTGCCGTTCAGGAAGACGCGGTAGAGGGACGGGCGGCCGTTGGTGCCGTTGCCGATGTACCAGGTGCTGGCCCCGAAGCGGTACAGGCGGGCGACCAGCGAGTCGTACTTGTAGGCCGTGGTGGAGCAGTTGTTGTCGGCGTCGTAACCCAGGGCGATGCCGCAGTTGCGGGCGCTGCCGGCGCCGGCCGCGTAGGTCACCGTCTTGCCGGCGACGGACGAGGCGTTGAACACCGTGGATTGCTTGTAGTCGCAGGCGATCAGGACGTCGTTGGCGTTGAGGCCCGACGTGGCGGTGTTGAGGGTGAAGCTGTAGCCGGTGTTGCTGTGGGCGTCGATGCTGAAGCCGGCGCCATAAGCGCCGGTGAGCTGGATCGCGTCGGTGGTGCTGACGCGTTGGGTAGTGCCGGTGCCGATGGCGATCGCGGGGCTGGCCGTGCCTGCGTCGTAGCCCATCACCCCGTTGCCCATCACGCTCCACCAGGCCGGGGTGGTGGCCTGGGCGGCGTTGAGGATGCTCTCGTTGCGCTTGGATATGGCGTTGTCCAGGCGGCTGCCGTTGCCGCAGCCGGTGCCGGCCGCCTCGCGGATCTCGTGGCTGATGAGCGCGAAGGAGATCCGCGCCGAATCCTGCATCTTGGAGAGGTTGTCGGAGGTCTTGTAGGAGGTCTGGCTGCCCAGGAAGACCACCAGCACGCCGCCCACCAGCACCATGCCCAGAACGAGCGAGATCATCAGCTCGATGAGCGTCAGCCCCTTCATGCGGGCGGGGCGTGAGATCGGGGCGAACATGGCGGTCTTCACAGGATGACGCGGGTGGTCACGCTGAAGGCGGACTTGCCGCTGGTGGCGCGGGAGTCGTCCCACTGCACGGTGATGTCGCAGGTGGCGTTGCGGCACACGATGCCGCCACACGCGGTGCGACCGATGGCTCCCTTGAGGGCGTTGAGCCAGGAGGCCACGTCGGTGCTGGCGAGGCTGGTGCCGCTGGCGCTCGAGCAGGTGTCCACGTTGTATTCGCCCCCTTTGGCGGCGATCACGTTGGCGCGCATGGATTCGGTGATCGAGGCGCTCATGATGGTTGCCATCGAGCGCGACTGGGCGCTCTGGTTGTTGCGCAGCGAGACGGTCTGCAGGGCGGCCATGCCAAGCATGCAGAGCGACAGCACGACCATCGAGACGAGCACTTCGATGAGGCCCACGCCTTTTTGCCGCTTGAGGAGGGACTTGTTTCTCATTTCCGGGATGCCTGTGGATAGGGGTCAGGAGTTGGAGGGGGTGGGGCAGGCGCCGTCGTTGTCCACCTGGACGATCAGCGGGCGGCCGCCAGAGGCGATGCGCAGCTCGCGGGCGTTGTGGGCCGGCGACGCGGTGACGATGCACACCGACAGCTTGGCCTGCAGCAGGGCTGACGACGAACCCGGCGCGGTGCGGGCAAAGCCGTCCGAGCCGATGCGGATGCGGTTGGTCTGGCCGCTGATCGCGGCACTCGCCAGCACGCTCATGCCGGAGGCGTTGGAGATCGTGCCGCTGCGCAGGATTTCCGATGCGCTGGGGGTGTCGGTGCCGTCGATGTCGGCAAACACCAGCCAGCCCTTCCAGCCGTCGGTGGCCGCCGAGCAGGTGCTGCCGTCGTCGCTGCGGCAGAACACCACGCGCTGGTTGAGGCGGATCGCCTCGCTGCGGGCAATCATCAGGCCGCCCAGGATGTCGTTGGCCTGGGTGGCCAGCCGGTTTGTGTTGGTCAGCGCGACATACGACGGCGCGGCGATGCTGATGAGGATCGCGGCAATGGCGACCGACACCAGCAACTCGACCAGCGTGAATCCGTTTTCGGGCAGCTTGCGCATCTCGGTTCTCGGGCCACTTCCGTTGCCGGGGCGGCGGTCAGTTTTTGGGGTTTACCGGTCTTTGCAGACAGTTCAGGCCAGCGCGGAATCTGGTCTCGTACTAATTACGGTAACGACAAAAATGAAAAAAAACTGAAACGGGTTCGGTGATCTGCGTCACGACGTCCCGTTCGTTCCGGTCCAGTAGGAAACGGCGGCGCGGATGCGAACTTGAGATGGCTGCGACGAACGGTAGATCGAGCGGCGCATCCCGCGCGGGGACTGGATATTCCGCAATGCAGCAGGTGCTTTTGAGGGGGGCGGAAAGGCGCGTGCCGCGGGGGATGCGGCGCGCCGGCATGGCCGGGGAAGCCATGCGAAAGCGGTTCAATGCACAAAAAAAGAACGGGCCCTGAGGCCCGTTCGTCGGAAGCGGCGAAAGGTGACTTTAGACTTTTTGGTAGATTTCCGCGCCCTTCTTCACGAACTCGACCGCCTTGGTCTCCATGCCCTTCTCGAGGGCTTCGGCCTCGGCGATGCCCTGGGCGGCAGCGAAGTCGCGCACGTCCTGGGTGATCTTCATCGAGCAGAAGTGCGGGCCGCACATGGAGCAGAAGTGGGCGACCTTGGCCGATTCCTTGGGCAGGGTCTCGTCGTGGAAGCTCTTGGCCTTGTCCGGGTCGAGGCCCAGGTTGAACTGGTCGTCCCAGCGGAACTCGTAGCGGGCTTTACTCAGCGCGTTGTCGCGGATCTGCGCGCCCGGGT
>NZ_BSPX01000037.1:0-47090 GCF_030161255.1 Zoogloea oryzae | reverse complement strand
CTGCGCGCCACTCGCGACGGCGCGGTGTGGATCGGCCACGTGAAGCGCCCCGGCGGCATCAAGCTGCCGGCCACCGTCGCCTTCGCGGCCGAGGCTGCCAAGCTGCCCGAGCGCCCGGCGCCGCTCATGCGCGACGCCGCCGACTGGGGCGAGCTGCGCTACAGGGAGGCGGGCGCCGTGGGCGTGCTGTCCTTCGACTTCTACAACGGTGCGATGGCCACCGATCAGTGCCGACGCCTCATCGATGCCATCGACTTCGCCCGCAGCCGGCCCACCCGCGTGCTGGTGCTGGAGGGCGGGGCGGATTTCTGGTCCAACGGCATCCACCTGGGCCGCATCGAGGCCGCGCAGCAGGCCGGCGGTTCGGCGGCGGATGAATCCTGGGCCAACATCAACGCGATGGACGACGTGTGCCTCGCCATCCTGCAGCTCACCGACCGCCTCACGGTGGCGGCAATGCGCGGCAATGCCGGCGCCGGCGGCTGCTTCCTGGCGCTGGCGGCCGACCACGTGTGGGCGCGCGAGGGCGTCATCCTCAACCCCCACTACAAGAACATGGGCAACCTGTACGGCTCCGAGTACTGGACCTACCTGCTGCCGCGCCGGGTGGGCGATGCCGCCGCCCGGGCGATCATGGCCGAACGCCTGCCGCTGGGCGCCACCCGCGCCGCAAGAACAGGCCTGATCGACGCCGCCTTCGGCGCCGACCGCCCGGCCTTCGAGGCCGAGATGCTGGCCCGCGCCCAGGCGCTGGCCGCCGCGCCCGACTACGCCGAGCACCTCGCCGCCAAGCAGGCGAGACGTGCGGCTGACGAAGCCGCCAAACCCCTCTCCGCCTACCGGGACGAAGAACTCGCCCGGATGCGCCGCAACTTCTACGGCTTCGACCCCAGCTACCACGGGGCACGCTACCATTTCGTGATGAAGAGCCCCCAGTCCTGGACGCCGCGCCACCTCGCCCGGCACCGGGATCGCGCCGGGGCCAGCCCAGCCAAGTGATGAACAACCCGATCAAACCCGCCGCCCGATTGCCGTCCGTGCTGGTGGTGGACGACGAAGTCCGCTCCCAGGAAGCCCTGCGCCGTACCCTCGACGAGGAGTTCGAGGTCTTCACCGCATCCTCCGCCGAGGACGCCTGGAAGATCCTCGAGCGCGAGACGGTGCAGGTGCTGCTGTGCGACCAGCGCATGCCCGGCGAATCCGGCGTGTCCTTCCTCAAGCGGGTGCGTGAGCAGTGGCCCGACGTGGTGCGCATCATCATCTCGGGCTACACCGACTCGGAAGACATCATCGCCGGCATCAACGACGCAGGGATCTACCAGTACCTGCTCAAGCCCTGGCAGCCCGACAACCTGCTGATGGCCATGCGCAACGCCGCAGAGCTGCACCGCCTGCAGGCCGAGAACCAGCGCCTGAGCCTGGAGCTGCGCACCACCGGCCCGGTGCTCAAGAAGCGCGTCGAGATGAAGTACGAGCGGGTGAAGCGCGAGTTCGGGCTCGACGGCCTCACCCGCGCGCCCGACAGCCCCCTCAACCCGGTGTGCGACCTGATCGCCCAGGTGGCGCCGTTTGATCTGTCGGTGCTCATCTCCGGCGAATCCGGCACCGGCAAGGAGATGATCGCGCGCGCCATCCACTACCGCAGCCGCCGCGCCGACAAGGCCTTCGTGGTGGAAAACTGCGGCGCGCTGCCCGACGAGCTGCTGGAGGCCGAGCTGTTCGGCTACAAGCGCGGCGCCTTCACCGGCGCCTATGAAGACCGCACCGGCCTGTTCCAGCAGGCGGATGGCGGCACGCTGTTCCTCGACGAGATCGGCGAGACCTCGCCGGCCTTCCAGGTCAAGCTGCTGCGGGTGCTGCAGGAGGGCGAGTTCCGCCCCCTGGGCAGCCCGCGCCCGGTGACGGTGGATGTGCGGGTGATCGCCGCCACCAACCGCGATCTGGAAACCGAGGTGCGCGAAGGACGCTTCCGCGAGGATCTGTACTACCGCCTCGCCATCGTGCCGATCCACGTTCCGCCGCTGCGCGAGCGGCCGATGGACATCCCGCTACTGGCCGAGCGCCTGCTCGAAGCCAGCCGCCGCGCGCTGGGCAAGGACACCGACGGTTTCACCGCCGAGGCGCTGGCCTGCCTGTCGGCCTACCGCTGGCCGGGCAACGTGCGCGAACTCCAGAACGCCATCCTGCGCATGCTGGCGCTGGCCACCGAGCCGCGGCTGCGCGCCCACCTGCTGGCGCCCCGGGTGCTCCAGGCCGGCGCCGCCGGCCGCCCCGACGCGCCGCTGGACGCGCTCGCCGCGGTGGGCTTCTCCGGCACCCTGCAGGAGCGCGTCGATGCGCTGGAAGCCCGCGTGCTCAAGGAGACCCTGATCCGCCTGCGCTGGAACAAGACCCGCGCCGCCAACGAGCTGGGCCTGTCCCGCGTGGGCCTGCGCGCCAAGCTGGCCCGCTTCGGCCTCGACGGCGGCAAGGGAGGAGACGACGAATGAACCTCCTGTGGCTCCAGTCCGGCGGCTGCGGCGGCTGCACCATGTCGCTGCTGTGCTCCAGCGCGCGGGACGTGCTGGGGCTGCTCGGTTCGGCCGGCATCACCCTCGCCTGGCATCCGTCGCTGTCCGAGGCCTCGGGCGACGAGGTGCGCGCGCTGCTGGCCGAGTTCGAATCCGGCGCCCGGCCGCTGGACCTGCTGTGCGTCGAAGGCTCGCTCCTCACTGGCCCCAACGGCAGCGGGCGCTTCCACATGCTGGCGGGCACCGGCCGGCCGATGATCGACTGGGTGAAAAGCCTCGCCACCCGCGCCCGCTACACCCTGGGCGTGGGCACCTGCGCGGCCTACGGGGGCATCACCGCGGCGGGCAACAACCCGGCCGGCGCCATCGGCCTGCAATACGACGGCGACCACCGGGGCGGCCTGCTGGGGGCCGACTACCGCTCGGCCGCCGGCCTGCCGGTGATCAACGTGGCCGGCTGCCCGACCCACCCGGACTGGGTCACCGACACCCTGCTGGCCCTCGCCCTCGGGCAGTTCGGCGAGGCCGACCTGGACGCCCTCGGCCGGCCGCGCTTCTACGCGGACCAGCTGGTGCATCACGGCTGCAACCGCAACGAGTTCTACGAGTTCAAGGCCAGCGCCGAGAAGCCCGGCGACCTGGGCTGCATGATGGAGCACCTGGGCTGCAAGGGCACCCAGGCCCACGCCGACTGCAACACCCGCCCGTGGAACGGCGCCGGCTCGTGCACCAACGGCGGCTACCCGTGCATCAGCTGCACCGAGCCGGGCTTCGAGTCGCCGGGCCATGCCTTCGACCGCACGCCCAAGGTGGCCGGCATCCCCATCGGGCTGCCGTCCGACATGCCCAAGGCGTGGTTCGTGGCGCTGGCCGCGCTGTCCAAGTCGGCCACCCCGGCGCGGGTGCGCCAGAACGCGGTGGTCGAAACGCCGTTGCTCGCGCCGGCCATCCGCAAGACGGGGCTGAAGTGAACGACGCCCCTCAACGCGCCTGGGGTGCGGAGGCCCGGCTTTGCATGGCCGGGCCGTTCGGCAGGCATGGCGCAGTGCGCCATGAGTTCCCTGCCTCACCCCTCCACTTGGGGGCGGGCCAGCCGCTTCGGGGCGGCCGTGCGCGGCCGGCCCCGGTGGCGCTCAGGCAACGGGAGTGCTGAAATGAATCGTGTGGTGGTGGGGCCCTTCAACCGTGTCGAGGGCGACCTGGAGGTGAGCCTCGATTTCGAGGACGGCCGGGTGGCGGCGGCTTACGTCAATTCGCCGCTGTTCCGGGGCTTCGAGCAGATCCTGATCGGCCGCGAGCCGATGGACGCGCTAGCCATCGTGCCGCGCATCTGCGGCATCTGCTCGGTGTCCCAGTCGGCGGCGGCCGCGGCGGCGCTGGCCGATCTGGCCGGCGTGCGGCCCACGCCCAACGGCCAGCGGGTGAGCAATCTGGTGCTGGCGGCCGAGAACCTGGCCGACCACTTCACCCACTTCTACCTCTTCTTCACGCCGGATTTCGCGCGGGACGCCTATCGCGGCCGGCCGTGGTTCGACGCCGCCGCGGCGCGCTTCAAGGCCACCACCGGCAGCGCCACCGCCGATGCCCTGCCGGCCCGGGCGGCCTTTTTGCAGATCATGGGCAGCCTGGCCGGCAAGTGGCCCCACAGCATGACGCTGCAGCCCGGCGGCGTGGCCCGGGCGCCGCAGATGGCCGAGCGGCTGCGGGTCTTCGCGGCGCTGCGGGAGTTTCGCGCGTGGCTGGAGCGGCGGCTGTTCGGCGACCGGCTGGAGGCCATCGCCGGCATCGATTCGGTTGCCGCCCTGCGCCGCTGGATGGACGCCCGGCCGGCCACGGCCAGCGACTTCCGGCTGTTCCTCGCCATTGCCGAAGACCTGAAACTCGCCCAGATCGGCCGTGCCACCGACCGCTTCCTCAGCCACGGCGCCTATCCCAAGGACGCCGGCTGGCTCTTCCCGCGCGGCGTGCTCGATCTGCCCGCCGGCGCGCTGCAGCCTTTCGAGCCCGGCGATGTGCTGGAGGCCGACGTGCCGCGTCATCCCTCCGAAGGCGACACCCGCCCCGTCGAGCACAAGGACGGCGCCTACACCTGGTGCAAGGCGCCCCGCTGGCAGGGGCAGGTGGCCGAATGCGGCGCGCTGGCCCGTCAGGTGGTGGCCGGCCACCCGCTGATCCGCGAACTGGTGATGGAAAACGGCGGCAACGTGGCGAGCCGCGTGATCGCCCGTCTGCTGGAGCTGGCGCTGGTGGTGCCGGCGATGGAGCAGTGGCTCACGGCGCTGGACGACGGGCCGTTCTGCGAGCAGGTGGTGCTGCCCACCGACGGCCGCGGCTGCGGGCTGGTGGAGGCCGCCCGGGGCGCGCTGGGCCACTGGCTGACGGTGCGTGGCGGCCACATCGTGCGCTACCAGATCATCGCGCCCACCACCTGGAACTTCTCCCCCCGCGACGCCGCCGGCACCCCCGGCGCGCTGGAGCAGGCGCTGGTCGGCCTGCCGGAAGCCGCGCCGCTGCTGGTGCAGCACGTGGTGCGGAGTTTCGACCCCTGCATGGTGTGTACCGTCCACTAGCTTCAGCGTTCGTCCATCCGCGCCGCGCGATTGATCTGCGCGGGCGAGGCTGCCTTCAGGGGCGTTGCCTACCGTCGAGCCGTGCCCGACCTCGCGGGAGCCGACCTTGAGTAATGGCTCATCGACATCGGCTCCCGTTGCCCCCCAACGACCCTGTCCGCCACCCCCCGAGGGGGTCGCAGCCACCCTCATTCCGACTCATTTTTAGGCAGCGTCGGGTTGCGTCGAGGCGAAATCGGCTGGGCCGAAGCCGAAGTCGATGAGCGTTTCTACCCGCAGGGGGTTGGCGGCACCCCCTCGGGGGTCGGATTTCATCGACGTCGGGTGAAATTTCATCAAGCCCGGGTTGGCCGACGTCGGCTTCGATGGGCCGTCACCCGTGCCCGGTGGGCGATTCCCCGGCCAAGCCTGCGGCCGACCCCCCGCGGGCATTTCCGCCCGTCGCCATCGGTGCAGGAAAGGTCAAGGCCGCGGGCCGCAAGCTTCAGCGTTCGTCCATCCGCCCGCCGAAGCGGTTGCGCGGCCCGTCGCCGCCACGCGGCTGGGGTTGGGCCTGGGGTTGCTGAGGCTGGGGCGGCGGGGTGAAGCGGTTTTCCTGGCGGGGCGGTTGCGGTGGCGCAACCTGTGGGGCGACGGGGGCCGGCGCAGGTGCAGGCACGAAGCGGGGCGGGGCGGGCTGCTGTTGGGCGCCGTCGTTACGCCGGTCGCGGTTGTCGTCCGGGCGGGGATTGAAGTTGCGGCCGGGTTCCTGGCGGAACTGGGGCGGTTGCTGGGGGGGCTGTTGGGGCGTCGGTGCGGCCTGGGGCATGTCGCCCCGGTTGAAATCCCGGCGCGGGGGCTGGTCGTTGCCGCGCCAGCGGTCGTCACGCCGATCGCCCCACCGGTCGTCTCGCCGATCGTCACGGGGCGGCATGCCCGGCTGCACCCAGCGGGGCGGGTAGGGCGCCTGCCAGGTGTCACGGGGATGGGGTGCCGGCGGGGGGATGAAGCGCGGCGCGTGCTGCTGCTGGCGCCAGCGGTATTCGTCGAACCACGGCTGGTGGCGGTAGTGACGGCCCCAGTAGTCGCCAATGAAGAAGGTGACGAGGGGAATCCCCAGGGACGGCCCGTAATCCGGCACCGGCAGGGCGTTGCCCATCCAGCCGTAGGCCAGGCTCGGCCCGTAGGCCCAGCCGCGCAGGCCGTCCTGCAGCATCACGTCGCACCACATGTAATCGGCCAGGCAGCCGATTACGCTCACCTCCAGCCCCGGATAAACCGCGGCAATCACCGGGTAGTCCGGCGCCGGGCCGGCGAAGAGCTGGGCGGGCTGGGTGATGATGGCGTTCTGCGCGGCGGCGGTGAGGGGCAGGAGCAGGGCGGCGCTGCCCGCCAGGACGGCGAGGGGGCGGCGCAGGGAGGACAGGCTGGGCATGGCGGTTCCCGGTTGGGTGATCGGCACGCCGCAGGGGCGGCGCGCGAGGGGTGCAATCGCATCTTAGTGGGCTGGCGGGGCGCCGTCGCGATCCGTGTGTAAGCACAGGTTTCGCGGTTGAGGCCGGCGTGCGGATGGGCTGTCGTCCCCCTGTCTGGTGGTCAAGTCGGCTGGGGCGGCGCCGTTGAATCGGGCAAGTCACTGCCCTTCGAGGAGCCCGCCATGAAAATCGCTTCCGCCGATCTGAGCCTTTCCGCTGCCCACCTGAGCGCCAGCCGGGTGGAGGTGGCGGAGCGTCTGCGGGCCTGGGTCGGCGCGCGGCCGACGGAGGATGCCGATCGCCCGACGCCCCGCAGTGTGGTGGTTTCAAACGCGGCTCGCCAGGCACTGGATCTCGATCCGAGCGATTCCGTCGATGCCGCCGCGAAGATCGACGGCGAGGATGCCGACATCGACCCGCGGCTGGCGCTCATCAAGTCCATCGTCGAGATGATGACCGGCCGGCGCATCGAGGTGATGTCGGCCACCGACATGGCGAGCGGGCAGATCGCCGATCAGCCGGCAGCCCCGCCGCCGCCCGATTTCGGCATCGAGTACGACCGCACCGAGACCCGCGAGACCTTTGAAGCCAGCACCTTCGAGGCGAGCGGCACGATCCGCACCGCCGACGGCAAGGACATCAACTTCAGCGTCGGCCTGTCCATGAGCCGCAGCGAGGTCGAAACCAGCAGCGTGAGCCTGCGCGCCGGCAACGCGGCGGTGAGCAAGGACCCGCTGGTGATCAACTTTGGCGGCAATGCGGCGAGCCTCACCAGCCAGCGCTTCCGTTTCGACCTGATGGGCGATGGCAAGGACGTGGACATGCCGCGCCTTGCCAGCGGCAGCGGCTTTCTGGTGCTGGACGCGGTGGAGTCGGGCAAGGTGCAATCCGGCCGCCAGCTGTTCGGGCCGGCAAGCGGTG
Organism: Zoogloea oryzae; assembly: GCF_030161255.1. NCBI lineage: Bacteria > Pseudomonadati > Pseudomonadota > Betaproteobacteria > Rhodocyclales > Zoogloeaceae > Zoogloea > Zoogloea oryzae. The sequence goes on along the minus strand of NZ_BSPX01000037.1, from coordinate 39,635 downwards.
ATGGCTTCGCCGATCTGGCCGCGTACGACAGCGACAGCAACGGTTGGATCGACGAAGCCGACCCGGTGTTCGGCCGGCTGGGCGTATGGACGCCAGATGAGAAAGGCGGCGGCGATGTGGCCAGCCTGGGCGAGCGCGGCGTCGGGGCGGTTTACCTCGGCCGCAGCGCGACGCCCTTCAGCCTCAAGGAGGGCGGCGCAGAGCTGGGCGCGGTGCGCAGCTCGGGCGTCTGGGTGGGCGAGGACGGCAGCGTGGGCACCGTCCAGCAGGTGGATGTGAACGTGTAGCTCAAGCCTGGGGCGCGGTCTTGGCGACGAAGCCCGCAGGCACCGGCGCCGCCTTGCGCTGCTGGTAGTCGAAGAAGATGATCCCGGTCTTGCCCCGGGCTACTTCGCGGCCGCTGGCCTTGTCGGTGGCGCGCCACACCAGATCGCAGCCGTATTTGTTGAAGTCGTCCGGCGCCATCTCAAATACCAATATCTCGCCGTGGAAGGCTTCGGATTTGTACTGCACCGCGGCGTCCGCCACCACGATGCCGACGCCGTCCACGTCCAGCTCGGTGTAGCCCAGCGACTTGAAGAAGCGCACCCGCGCCTCGGACACCAGCGACAGCAGCGCGGCGTTGTCCAGGTGGTGGCCGTAGTTGATGAGGCCGATGTGGATCGGCACCTCGGTGGAAAACGCAAAGCGCGCGGGCAGTTCGATCTTGATGCGGGCCATGGGGCGATCTCGGCGGAAGTCGGAAAGGCCGGATTATGGCACCGCGGCCGGCGATTGCCGCCGGCGGTGGGGGCGGGCAGAATGACCCGCCTGTCCTGCCCGGAGCCCATCGTGGAACGCTTCACCATCTCGCTAGACGAAGACCTGGCCCGCGCCTTCGACGCGCTGATCGCCGCGCGAGGCTACTCCAACCGCTCGGAGGCGGTGCGCGACATCCTGCGCGCCCAGCTCGAACAGAACCGCCTGGCGCGGGAAGAGGCGCCCCACTGCATCGCCAACCTCTCGTACGTGTACAACCACCACGAGCGGGAGCTCGCCGAGCGCGTCACCCACGACCAGCACGAACACCACGACCTCTGCGTGGCCACGCTGCACGCCCACCTGGATCACGATAACTGCATGGAGAGCGTGATCCTGCGTGGGCCCACCGCCCAGGTGCGGGCCTTCGCCGAAGGGCTGATCGCCAGGCCCGGCGTGCGCCACGGGGCGCTCAATCTCGTCACCGCCGACTTCCGCAACCAGCCCCACAGCCACGGCGACGGCGAGCACAGCCACGCCCACCCCCATCCCCACGGCCACTACCGGCCGCGGTCGTAAGCGATGGCCAAGCCCGAGCGTCCGTTGCCCGATTCGTCCGCCCTGCTGGCCGCCGCGCCGGAAGGGGTGGGCGAGGGCGCCTGGATCGACGTGATCCAGAAGATGGACGAGGTGTATTCCGACCTCCTCCAGTACGAAGTCGCCCTCGAAGAGAAGAACGCCAAGCTGGAGGAGAGCCAGGGTTTCATCCTGTCGGTGCTCACCTCGATCTCGGACATCCTGGTGGTGTGCGACCGCAGCGGTCGGATCGACGACGTGAATCGCTCGCTGGAAGTCTTCACCGGCCGCTCGGTGGAGAGCCTGCGCGGCACGCTGTTCTTCGACCTGCTGGCCGATCCGGCGGCGGTGGACGTGGCCAAGGGCCTGTTCGCCCTGCGCAGCGACGCGCCGGTGCACGACTGCGAGCTGGCCCTGCGCGCGGCGGACGGCTCGGCGGTGCCGGTGTCCCTCAACTGCACGCCGCGCTACTCGTCGGTGGGCAAATCGCTCGGCGTGGTGGTCACCGGCCGTCCGGTGGGCGAACTGCGCAAGGCGTACTCGGCCCTGCGCCAGGCCCACGACGACCTGAAGCGCACCCAGCAGCAGCTGCTCCACTCCGAGAAGATGGCGTCCTTGGGGCGGCTGGTGGCGGGCGTCGCCCACGAGCTCAACAACCCCATCAGCTTCATCCTCGGCAACACCCACGCGCTGCGCCGCTACGCGTCCCGGCTGGGCGAATATCTGGGCGCCGTCCACGCCGGCGGCGTGCCGGAGGACATCCAGGCCCTGCGCGAGCGCCTGCGCATCGACCGCATCCTGGGCGATCTCGATCCGCTGATCGAGGGCACCATCGAAGGCGCCGAGCGCACCCGCGACATCGTCGACGGCCTCAAGCGCTTCTCGGCGCTGGACCGGGACGAGAGCAGCCGTTTCGAGCTTGGCGCGGTGGTGGAGCGCTCGGTGACCTGGGTGTGCAAGGCCGCGCCGGAGCGCTTCGAGGTGACGGTGGACATCCCCGACAGCCTGCCGGTGGTGGGCGCCTCCGGCCCGATGCAGCAGGTGGTGATGAACCTCGTCCAGAACGCCGCCGACGCCACCGCCGGCCAGCCCACCGCGCGGCTGCGCATCACGGGCTGCGTCGAGGGCGACGTGGCCGTGCTGCGCTTCCACGACAACGGCCCGGGCATCGACGCCCGCCACCTGCCCCACATCTTCGATCCCTTCTTCACCACCAAGCCGGTGGGGCGGGGCACCGGGCTGGGGCTGTCGATCAGCTACGGCATCGTCGAGCGCCACGGCGGCGTGCTGCAGGCCGGCAACCACCCCGATGGCGGTGCCGAGTTCGTGCTGCGCCTGCCGCTGGCTGGAAACCCGGCTGCCTGATTGGTTGGCGCGCTGGTCATGATCTGATCGGTGTGCGGCCGGCGCGGGCCGGATCTGCGGGCCTGACGGCTTGGCACGGATGTTGTATGCACTAAAATCATTTGTTCATACGCGCATCCGGAAAACCGCCATGACCGCCCTGCCTGCCGACGGACTCGCCCTCGTCCTGCTGGTCTTCGTCTTCGGTGTGAAACACGGCTTCGATGCCGACCACCTCGCCACCATCGACGGCCTGACGCGCTTCAACGCCCGCGCCAACCCGCGCTGGTCACGCTTCTGCGGCACCTTATTCTCCCTCGGCCACGGCGCGGTGGTGGTCGCCATCGCCCTGGCGGTGAGCCTGCTCTCGCGCCACTGGACGACGCCGGAATGGCTCGAAGTCTCCGGCGCGTGGATCTCCATCGGTTTCCTCACGCTGCTGGGTGTGCTCAATTTGCGTGCGGTGCTGGCCGCCGAAGCGCACGAAATGGTGCAGCCGGTCGGCCTCAAGGGGCGCTGGCTGGGGCGGCTCGGCCGCATCGCCCACCCGGCGGGCGTGGCGCTGGTGGGGGCGCTGTTCGCGCTGTCCTTCGACACGGTGAGCCAGGCCGCGCTGTTTGCGGTGGCCGGCGTGCAGGCCGGCGGCGCGGCCCACGCAGTGGGGCTGGGGCTCACCTTCATGCTTGGCATGCTGCTGGCCGATGGCGCCAACGGCTTCTGGATCGCCCGGCTGATCGCCCGCGCCGACGGCACCGCACGAATCGCCTCCCGGGTGATGGCGCTCGCCGTGGGTGGCATGAGCCTGCTGGTGGCGGCCTGGGGTGCGGCGCGGATGGCCTGGCCGGGTGTCGAGGCCTGGGGCGAGGGCAAGGAGCTGGCGCTGGGGTTTGGCGTGATCGGGGTGATCTTCGTGAGCTTCATTCTGGGCATCCATCTCGCCCGCGATCCGGCGCCGGAGGCGGTGGGCTGAGCCCGCCGTTTTTTGCGTGCCGCGGTAGGATGAATAAACTTTTCTGCTTAATTGTGTGGACGGTCGCGCCGGGCGCCATCGCCGGCGGCGTGCCCACGCTCGAGACTGTCGAAGTGCAGGCTGGCAGTGCCAACCTGATCGGCGTCGCCGCCAGCGCCACCGAGGGCACGGTGAGCGGCAGGCAGCTCGCCACCCGCCCGCTGCTGCGCCCCGCCGAGGTGCTCGAAACGGTGCCCGGGCTGGTCGTCTCCCAGCACAGCGGCGACGGCAAGGCCAATCAGTACTACCTGCGCGGCTTCAACCTCGACCACGGCACCGACTTCGCCACCTGGCTGATGGGCATGCCCATCAACATGCCCACCCACGCCCACGGGCAGGGTTACACCGATCTCAACCTGCTGATTCCCGAGCTCGTCGCGTCGGTGCGCTACCGCAAGGGGCCGTACCACGCGGCGGACGGGGATTTCTCGGCTGCCGGCTCGGCGCGGCTCGATTACTTCCGCAGCCTGCCGGCAGACTTCGTGCAGATCGAGCTGGGCCAGCATCATTACAACCGGCTGGTGGCGGCGGGCTCTCGTCCGCTCACTGACGGCGGGCCGGTGCTGCTGGGCGCCATCGAAGCCGCCTACAACAACGGGCCGTGGGCCGAGCGCGAGAACCTGAGCAAGCTGAACGGCGTGCTGCGCCTGTCGTCGGGTAGCGTCGACAACGGCTGGGCGGCAACGCTGATGGCCTTCGACTCCCACTGGTCGGCCACCGATCAGGTGCCCCGCCGGGCCGTGGCGCAGGGGCTGATCGGCCGCTTCGGAAGTCTCGATCCCAGCAGCGGCGGCCGTACCCGGCGCGCCAGTCTGTCGGGTGAATGGGCCGAAAGCGACGCCAGCGGGCGCAGCCGGGCGAACGCCTACCTCATCGACTACGGCCTCGACCTGTTCTCCAACTTCACCTACGCGATGGACGACCCGGTGCGAGGCGACCAGTTCGAGCAGGTGGATCGCCGCCAGATCGTCGGCGCTGGCGGCAGCCGCACGTGGTTTGCCGACTGGGCGGGCCGCCCGGTGGAGCTGACCCTCGGCAGCCAGCTGCGCCACGATCACATCGGCCAGGTCGGCTTGTTCCTCACCGAGGCCCGCCAGCGCCACGCCCAGGTGCGCAGCGACAAGGTGGATCAGACCAGCGTCGGGGTATATGGCGACGCCCAGATTCAGGTGTTGAAAAAGCTACGCGCCACCCTTGGGCTGCGTGCCGACCAGTATCGTTTTCAGGTGACGGGCGACGGCACGCCGATCGGTGCAGCCAACAGCGGCCGGGCTGATGCCTTTCTGGCCGCGCCGAAGCTTGGGATCGTCGCCGGCCCGTGGGCGCAGACCGAGCTCTACGCCAACTACGGCCACGGCTTTCACAGCAACGACGCCCGCGGCACGACGATCCGAGTGAATCCCGATCCGCGTAGCGCGGAGTTCGGCGATCCCGTGGCGCGGGTACGACCCCTGGTCCGCGCCCGTGGTGGCGAGCTGGGACTGCGCAGCGCGCCAGCGGCCGGCTGGGTGACGACGCTGGCCCTCTGGCGGCTCGACATCGCCTCCGAACTGCTGTTCGTCGGCGACGCGGGCATCACCGAGCCGAGCCGGCCGTCCCGCCGTCAGGGTGTGGAGTGGACCAACCTTTGGACGCCACTGCCCGGCGTGAGCGTGGACGCCGACCTGGCGGTGTCGAGCGCGCGCTTCCGGGATACGGATGCGGCCGGCGCGAGGGTGCCGGGCGCTGCCGGCGTGGTCGCGTCGGTGGGTGTTGGCGTCGATCCCGGCGAGCGCTGGTTTGGCGGCCTGCGCCTGCGACATTTTGGCGCACGCCCCCTGATCGAAGACAATTCGGTACGATCCGCGTCCTCGACCTTGACCAATCTTAAGGTAGGCTTCCGCCTGGACAGGAGAATCACCCTGTCGCTGGATGTGCTCAACCTCTTCAACCGTCGGGTGAGCGACATCGATTACTACTACGAGTCCCAATTGAAGTCCGAAAGTCTCCCCGTCGCTGACATCCACGCCCACCCCTCGGAGCCCCGCAGCCTGCGGCTGGGCCTGCGTGTGGCGCTGTGATCTCCGATCGCGGCCTGGTGATGGCGGTGGGCGCATCCCTGTGCGCCCATGCGCTGGTGCTCGGCATGGGGGGCGGATTGAAGTCGTCGGTCACCGAGCCGCCGCGTCTGCTCGAAGCCCGGCTGGTGCAGGAAGTCCTGCCCGAGAAGACCCCCGAAAAACCCCACGTCGAACCGCCGCCGCCCCAGCCACGGCCGCACAAGTCGACGCCGGCTGAAACGCCCCATCCGCCCAAGGCGGTTGCACGGCCCGAGCCCGTCGTGCCCCAGCAGCGGCTGGTGGCCGAGGCGCGGGCCGACCATCCCGCGCCGGCCATCGCCACCGCTCCCGCCCCGGCGCCCGCGGTGGCAGCAAACCAGACGCCGGCTCCGGCTGCGGTGACTGCACCGCCCGTCGCGGCCGCCGCTGCGGCGAGCTACACGCCGCCCAGTTTTGGCGCCAGGTATCTCGACAACCCCAAGCCGGGCTATCCGATGATCGCCCGGCGGCGTGGGCTGGAAGGCACCGTCCGCCTGGATGTGCGGGTGTCGGCCGAGGGCATTCCGGTGGCGGTGAAGGTGCGCGAGAGTGGCGGGCATGAGTCCCTCGACGAAGCCGCCGTCACCGCCGTGTGGCACTGGCGTTTCGTGCCGGCGCGGCGCGGTGGCGAGCCGGTCGAGGCGTCGGTGGTGGTGCCGATCCGCTTCCGCCTCGGCGCCGAAGACGCCGGCTGATCAGCGCGCGTCAGCCGCCAGTTCGTCCAGATCCGCTTCGCCGAGGCCAAACTCCCCGGCCACATCGTCGGCCCAATCCACCCAGTCCGGCGAGACGCCGTCCCGCACGCGTCGCCCGGCCGCCAGCAGGCGGGCCAGCCGGCGCGCTTCGTCGCCGAGCCGTCGGGACAGCTTTGGGTCGTGGTGGGCGCGGATCGCCTCGCATACCTCCACCGGCAGCTTCCAGTTGCGCGCCACGAGATAACCGGCGGCGGCGTGGTCGGTGCCGCTGAGGGCGTCGAGCGCCCGGGCGCCGGCCTCGAGGGTCGGCCCGTCGCCGATCAGCAGCGCCGCGTGCTGGGGCGACCGCCTCAACACCACGGCGATCCCTGCGTCCTGCATCAGGGCTGCCAGATAGGCGGTGTCGGCCAGCGACTTGAAGCGGGTCGCCCGCGCCACCGCAAAGCTGTACTCGGCGGCCCGCGCGCAGCCAGACCAGATCGCATCGACAACCCTGGGGTCGAGTCCGTCGCTCTGGGCCTTGAGCGCAACGCTCGCGGCCGTGGCGAGCGTACGGGTGCGCCCTAGCATCGCAATAGCATCCTGGGCGGAGCGGGGCGCGCTGCGGGGGCGGAACACCGGCGAGTTGGCGACACGCAGCAGCGCACCGGTGATCGCCGGATCCTGGCTCACCGCCTGCGCCATCTCCCGGGGGCCGGCATCATCGTCGGCCGCCACCGCGCGCAGGCGCAGAAAGCCGGGGCCGGGCGCAGGGAGCACGACCCCGCTGGCCAGCACGGCGTCGACCAGCAAATCCTTGTCCATTGACATGCGTTATCCGACAGCGTGGTAGTCCTAACGGATTAAAGCACAGAGGTCACAAGAAAAACGACGATTGTGTTTGACAACCGGCAAGCCGATGTCTAGAATGCGCAGCTTCTCGCTTGGAGGGGTTCCCGAGCGGTCAAAGGGATCAGACTGTAAATCTGACGGCACTGCCTTCGAAGGTTCGAATCCTTCCCCCTCCACCAACAGATTTGCTGTGTGCTCCGTCCGTGAGTTGCGGTGACGTGAGCGGTGTTGTGAGTCGTGCGTTGTAAAGCGCGGGTGTAGCTCAATGGTAGAGCAGAAGCCTTCCAAGCTTATGACGAGGGTTCGATTCCCTTCACCCGCTCCAGGTTGCGTGTGTGAGGCCCATGTAGCTCAGTGGCAGAGCACTCCCTTGGTAAGGGAGAGGTCGGCAGTTCAATCCTGCCCATGGGCACCATCGATTCAATGGTGCGGCGTTCAAAGTAGTTTCCAATTTCCTGATTTTTTTGCGGAGTTGATGATATGGCCAAGGAAAAATTCGAGCGGAAAAAGCCGCACGTAAACGTCGGCACGATTGGTCACGTTGACCACGGCAAGACCACGCTGACCGCTGCAATCACGACCGTTCTGTCGCGCAAGTTCGGTGGCGAGGCCAAGGCCTACGACCAGATCGACGCGGCGCCGGAAGAAAAGGCTCGCGGCATCACCATCAACACCGCGCACGTCGAGTACGAAACCGAGGCTCGTCACTACGCCCACGTTGACTGCCCGGGTCACGCTGACTACGTGAAGAACATGATTACCGGTGCCGCCCAGATGGACGGCGCGATCCTGGTCTGTTCCGCCGCTGACGGCCCGATGCCCCAGACCCGTGAGCACATCCTGCTTGCCCGTCAGGTTGGCGTCCCGTACATCATCGTCTACCTGAACAAGTGCGACATGGTTGATGACGAAGAGCTGCTCGAGCTGGTTGAGATGGAAGTGCGCGAGCTCCTCTCCAAGTACGAATTCCCGGGCGACGATGTGCCCATCGTCAAGGGCTCCGCCCTGAAGGCCCTCGAAGGCGACCAGTCCGACATCGGTGAGCCGTCGATCTTCCGTCTGGCCGACGCCCTGGACTCCTACATCCCGACCCCGGAACGTGCCATCGACCAGCCCTTCCTGCTGCCGATCGAAGACGTGTTCTCAATCTCTGGTCGTGGCACCGTGGTGACCGGTCGTGTCGAGCGCGGCATCGTCAAGGTTGGTGAAGAAATCGAGATCGTCGGTATCAAGCCGACCGTCAAGACCACCTGTACCGGCGTCGAAATGTTCCGCAAGCTGCTGGATCAGGGTCAGGCTGGCGACAACGTCGGCGTGCTGCTGCGCGGCACCAAGCGTGAAGACGTCGAGCGCGGCCAAGTGCTGTGCAAGCCGGGTTCCATCAAGCCGCACACTCACTTCACTGGCGAAGTGTACGTGCTGTCGAAGGAAGAAGGCGGCCGTCACACCCCGTTCTTCAACAACTACCGTCCGCAGTTCTACTTCCGTACCACGGACGTGACCGGTTCCATCAGCCTGCCGGAAGGCACCGAGATGGTCATGCCGGGCGACAACATCTCCATGACCGTCAAGCTGATCGCTCCGATCGCCATGGAAGAAGGTCTGCGTTTCGCCATCCGTGAAGGCGGTCGTACCGTCGGCGCTGGCGTCGTTGCCAAGGTTATCGAGTAATTCTCGATAGTCGTACTCGGAATGCCCCGCTCCCCGCGGGGCGTCCCGTAGTCTCTGCTGCAGGGGTATAGCTCAACTGGCAGAGCGTCGGTCTCCAAAACCGAAGGTTGGGGGTTCGATTCCCTCTGCCCCTGCCACCGTTTCATTCGGACTCACGTTTCAATGGCCGACAAAATCAAGTTTGCGCTGGCACTGGTTCTACTGGTGGCCGGCGTTGTGGGCTTCTATCTGCTCTCCGAGCAGGCCATGGTGCTGCGCGTTCTGTCGGTGCTCGCCGGTGTTGCCCTTTGCGCTGCCGTAGCCTGGAAGACCGAGGCCGGGCAGCGTTTTGCCGTTTTTGCCAACGAGACCGTTGCCGAAACCAAGAAAGTCGCCTGGCCGTCGCGCAAGGAGACGTTCCAGACCACCGGGATCGTCTTTGCTTTCGTCGTGATCATGGCGGTTTTTCTTTGGGTTACTGACAAGACCCTCGAGTGGGCTCTCTACGATCTGATCCTGGGTTGGAAGAAATCATGAGCAAGCGTTGGTACGTGGTACATGCCTATTCCGGCTTCGAGAAGTCGGTCCAGCGCGCGCTTGTCGAGCGTGTCGCGCGTGATGGTATGCAAGACCTGTTTGGTCAGATTCTCGTTCCCGTCGAAGAAGTCGTCGAGATGAAGAACGGCCAGAAGAGCATCACCGAGCGCAAGTTCTTCCCCGGCTACGTGCTGGTGGAAATGGAGATGAACGACGATACGTGGCATCTCATCAAGTCCACCCCGAAGGTCACCGGTTTTGTCGGCGGTACCGCCAACAAGCCGACGCCGATTTCCGAGAAGGAAGTCGAGAAGATCATGCAGCAGATGAAGGAAGGCGTCGATAAGCCGCGTCCGAAGGTGCTGTTCGAGGTGGGCGAGATGGTTCGCGTCAAGGAAGGTCCGTTCACCGATTTCAATGGTTCCGTCGAAGACGTGAACTACGAGAAGAGCAAGATCCGCGTGTCGGTGACCATCTTCGGTCGTGCGACGCCGGTCGAACTGGATTTTGGTCAGGTCGAGAAGACCTGATCTTCGTGGGGTGCTGCAAGGCACCCCGTTTCGCGCCCGCAAGGGCAAGAGGAGCGCGGCGGTTTTTGCTGTGCGCTAGAACTCAAAAAGGAGTTGCCTAATGGCAAAGAAGATTATTGGCTACATCAAGCTGCAGGTTCCTGCAGGCAAAGCCAACCCCAGCCCCCCGATCGGCCCGGCCCTTGGTCAGCGCGGCCTCAACATCATGGAGTTCTGCAAGACGTTCAACGCGCAGACCCAAGGTCTTGAGCCCGGCCTGCCGATTCCGGTGGTGATCACCGCGTTTGCGGACAAGAGCTTCACCTTCGTGATGAAGACCCCGCCCGCGACCATTCTGATCAAGAAGGCCGCCGGCATCCAGAAGGGTTCTCCGAAGCCCCATACCGACAAGGTCGGCAAGATCACCAAGGCCCAGTGCGAAGAAATCGCCAAGGCCAAGATGAAGGATCTCACCGCTGCGGACCTCGACGCCGCTGCTCGTACCATCGCTGGCTCTGCGCGCAGCATGGGCATCACCGTGGAGGGCATGTAATCATGGCGAAGCTGTCCAAGCGCGTTCAGGCCCTGCGTGCCAAGGTTGATCGCAACAAGAACTACCCCCTGACCGAAGCCCTGTCGCTGGTCAAGGAATGCGCCACTGCCAAGTTCGACGAGTCCATCGACATCGCCGTGAACCTGGGCGTGGATGCCAAGAAGTCCGACCAGCTGGTTCGTGGCTCCGTCGTTCTGCCTGCCGGTACCGGCAAGTCCGTCCGCGTGGCGGTCTTCGCCCAGGGCGACAAGGCTGAAGCAGCTCGCGCCGCTGGCGCCGATGTCGTCGGTTTCGACGACCTCGCCGAGCAGGTCAAGGGCGGCACGATCGACTTCGATCTGTGTATCGCCACCCCGGACGCCATGCGTGTCGTCGGCGCCCTCGGTCAGATCCTCGGCCCCCGTGGCCTGATGCCGAACCCGAAGGTCGGCACCGTGACCATGGATGTCACCACCGCCGTGAAGAACGCCAAGGCCGGTCAGGTCCAGTACCGTACCGACAAGGCCGGTCTGATCCACGCCACCGTGGGTCGTGCTTCCTTCACCGTCGAAGCGCTGCAGCAGAACGTTGCCGCCCTGATCGACGCGCTGGTCAAGGCCAAGCCGGCCGCCTCCAAGGGCGTGTACCTGCGCAAGGTTGCTGTCTCCTCCACGATGGGTGCCGGCGTTCGCGTCGAACCCGCCACCGTGTCGGGCCAGCAGCAACAGTAAGAACTTTGGGCCGGTTGCTCCGCTGAACAGGCAGGGCAGCCGGATCGTCAAAGACCGCAGGTGCGGATGCTCCGGCAAACGCTTAATCACCGAAAACCTGCGTAGACGGTGTCCCAGAACAGGATTACCGCATCGCGAGCCCTTCGTGGTGCCAATCTCCTGATCCAGGTCGCCGTAGGTGCGATGGAAGCTTTCATCGCGTGTTGACTTGATAGGAGGAAAGACCTTGAGTCTGAATCTCGACGACAAAAAAGCCGTAGTGGCTGAGGTGTCGGCGCAAGTGGCAAATGCTCAGACGATCGTCGTGGCGCAATATGCAGGGATCGAGGTCGGCGACCTCACCGTGCTGCGTGCCAAGGCGCGTGAAGCTGGCGTTTACCTCCGTGTGCTGAAGAACACCCTGGCTCGCCGCGCAGTGGCTGACACGCCGTTTGCCAGCCTGGCCGACCAGATGACCGGCCCGCTGATTTACAGCATCTCCGCCGATCCCGTGGCTGCCGCAAAGGTTCTCGCCGATTTCGCGAAGACCAACGACAAGCTCGTGCTGAAGGCGGGTTCCTACGCTGGCAAGGTGCTCGACAAGGCTGGCGTGCAAGCCCTGGCCGCGATCCCGAGCCGCGAAGAACTGCTCGCCAAGCTGCTGGGCGTCATGCAGGCCCCGGTGTCCGGCTTTGCCGGTCTGCTGGCCGCGCTCGCGAAGAAACGTGAAGAAGAAACCGCGGCCTGAGCGCCCGGTTGCTGACTACGCTTACGAAATTAGAACTGGAGTATTTTGAGATGGCAATTACCAAAGAAGACATCCTCGAAGCCGTTGGCTCGATGACCGTGATGGAACTGAACGACCTGGTCAAGGCGTTCGAAGAGAAGTTCGGCGTTTCCGCCGCTTCCCTGGCTGTCGCCGCTCCTGGCGCTGGTGGCGCTGCTGCCGCCGCTGCTGAAGAGCAGACCGAGTTCAACGTCATCCTGCTGGCCGCCGGCGACAAGAAGGTTGAAGTGATTAAGGTTGTCCGCGCCGTCACCGGCCTGGGCCTGAAGGAAGCGAAGGACCTCGTTGATGGCGCTCCGAAGCCCGTCAAGGAAGCCATCGCCAAGGCCGACGCCGAAGCGCTCAAGAAGCAACTCGAAGACGCTGGCGCCAAGGTCGAAATCAAGTAATTTCGACTTTGCCCTGGGGGCTGATGCCATTACGGCATCGGCCCTTTTGTGCTTTCAGTTTCAGTTGTCTGCAGCATCCGTCGCCCCAGACGACAAAAAAGAGCGTTCGAAGTAGGTTAAAGCGCAATCTGCGCGGAATCAACTGCCCGAAATGCTGTCTTTTGTCTTCTGACGTCCGACTTCTCTGACCCGGAGCATCTATGGCGTACTCCTACACCGAGAAAAAGCGCATCCGTAAAAGCTTCGCCAAGCGCGCAGCCGTACAGAATGTGCCTTATCTGCTGGCCACTCAGCTTGAATCCTATGCATCCTTCCTGCAGGCGGAAACCCCGCCGGCGGTGCGGGCGAATCAGGGCCTTCAGGCTGCCTTCAATTCCATTTTTCCGATTACCAGCCACAGCGGCAACGCCCGGCTGGAATTCGTGCAGTTTAATCTCGGTGAACCCGCCTTCGACGTGAAGGAATGTCAGCAGCGCGGCCTGACCTTCGCGTCGCCGCTGCGTGCCCGCGTCCGCCTTGTCATCCTCGACAAGGAAGCGGCCAAGGAGACCATCAAGGAAGTCAAGGAGCAGGAAGTGTACATGGGCGAGATTCCGCTCATGACCAACAACGGCTCCTTCGTCGTGAACGGTACCGAGCGGGTCATCGTGTCCCAGCTGCACCGTTCGCCCGGCGTGTTCTTCGAGCACGATCGCGGCAAGACCCACTCTTCCGGCAAGCTGCTGTTCTCGGCGCGGATCATTCCGTACCGCGGCTCCTGGCTGGACTTCGAGTTCGATCCGAAGGATTACCTCTACTTCCGTGTCGACCGTCGCCGCAAGATGCCGGTCACCATCCTGCTCAAGGCGATCGGGATGACGCCGGAAGAGATCCTCGCGACCTTCCACGACTTCGAATCCTTCACGCTGCAGTCCGAAGGCGCCAGCTTTGCGCTGGTCCCGGATCGTCTGCGTGGCGAAGTCGCCAAGTTCGACGTGGTGGACGTGTCCGGCAAGGTCATCGTCACCAAGGACAAGCGGATCACCGCCAAGCACATCCGCGAACTGGCCAACGCCGGTATCGACACGGTCAATGTCGGCGATGACTTCCTGCTCGGCCGCGTGCTGGCCACCAACGTGGTGAGCCAGGACGGCGAGCTGGTTGCCCGTGCCAACGACGAGATCACCGAGGACATCCTCGACAAGCTCCGTGACGCCGGCGTGACCCAGGTCACTACCCTGTACCTGAACGATCTTGATCGTGGCTCCCACATCTCCCAGACGCTGCGCGTTGACGAAACCGTCGACCAGTGGGCTGCCCGTGTGGCGATCTACCGCATGATGCGTCCGGGCGAGCCGCCCACGGAAGATGCCGTCGAGGCGCTGTTCCAGGGCCTGTTCTACCTGCCCGAGCGCTATGACCTGTCGGTCGTCGGCCGCATGAAGTTCAACCGCCGCGCCTACCCTGAAAAGCTGGACGACAAGGCGCCGGAATGGCAGAAGCGCTTCTACGAGCGCGTCGGCCCGATGGGCGGTGAAGGCGTCGGCACCCTCTCCAACGACGACATCCTCGCGGTAGTCGGCGTGCTGGTCGAGCTGCGCAACGGCCGCGGCGAGATCGACGACATCGACCACCTGGGCAACCGTCGTGTGCGTTCCGTCGGCGAACTGGCCGAAAACCAGTTCCGTGCCGGTCTGGTCCGTGTCGAGCGTGCCGTCAAGGAGCGCCTCGGTCAGGCCGAGAGCGACAACCTGATGCCGCACGACCTGATCAACGCCAAGCCGATCAGCGCCGCCATCAAGGAATTCTTCGGTTCGAGCCAGCTGTCCCAGTTCATGGACCAGACCAACCCGCTCGCCGAGATCACCCACAAGCGCCGCGTGTCGGCCCTTGGCCCGGGCGGTCTGACCCGCGAGCGCGCCGGCTTCGAAGTCCGCGACGTGCACCCGACCCACTACGGCCGTGTATGCCCGATCGAGACCCCGGAAGGTCCGAACATCGGTCTGATCAACTCGCTGGCGCTGTTCGCCCGCACCAACCAGTACGGCTTCCTCGAGACCCCGTACCGGAAGGTGGTCGATGGCGCGGTCACCGAGCAGATCGACTTCCTGTCGGCGATCGAAGAAGGCCAGTACGTCATCGCCCAGGCGAACGCCGAGGTCGATGAAAACGGTCGTCTCACCGGCGATCTGGTGTCCTGCCGTAACAAGGGTGAATTCACCCTGGCGACCGCCGACACCGTGCAGTACATGGACATCGCGCCGGGCCAGATCGTGTCCGTCGCAGCCTCGCTGATTCCGTTCCTCGAGCACGACGACGCGAACCGCGCGCTGATGGGCGCCAACATGCAACGTCAGGCGGTGCCGTGTCTGCGCCCCGAGAAGCCCTTTGTCGGTACCGGCATCGAGCGCACCGTGGCCGTCGACTCGGGCACGGCGGAACAGGCGCTGCGTGGTGGCATCGTCGACTACGTCGATGCCAACCGTATCGTGATCCGGGTGAACGATGATGAAACCGTTGCCGGTGAAGTCGGCGTCGACATCTATAACCTGATCAAGTACACCCGTTCCAACCAGAACACCAACATCAACCAGCGTCCGGTGGTGAAGGTGGGTGATCGTGTGGCCCGTGGCGACGTGATCGCCGACGGTGCATCCACCGACATGGGCGAACTGGCCCTCGGCCAGAACATGCTGGTCGCCTACATGACCTGGAACGGCTACAACTTCGAAGATTCGATCCTGATCTCCGAACGCGTAGTGGCCGACGACCGCTTCACCTCGATCCACATCGAGGAGCTGACCGTCGTTGCCCGTGACACGAAGCTTGGCCCTGAGGAAATCACCCGCGACATCGCGTCCCTCGGCGAAGCCCAACTGTCCCGCCTCGACGAATCCGGCATCGTTTACATCGGTGCGGAAGTCGAAGCCGGTGACGTGCTGGTCGGCAAGGTCACGCCGAAGGGCGAGACTCAGCTGACGCCGGAAGAAAAGCTCCTCCGCGCGATCTTCGGCGAGAAGGCTTCCGACGTGAAGGACACCTCGCTGCGCGTGCCTTCCGGCATGAACGGCATCGTGATCGACGTCCAGGTGTTCACCCGCGAAGGCATCGAGCGCGACAAGCGTGCCCAGTCGATCATCGACGACATGCTGCGCGGCTTCAAGACCGACCTCGCCGACCAGATGCGGATCGTGGAGCGCGACGCCTTCGAGCGTATCGAGCGCATGATCAACGGTCAGCCGGCCAACGGCGGTCCGAAGCGTCTCGCCAAGGGCACCGCGATCACCAAGGAATACCTGGAAGGTCTCGACCACTACACCTGGTTCGACATCCGGATGGCCGACGAGACCCTCGCCGCCCAGATGGAGTCCGTCCGCGAAGCCCTCGAGAAGACCCGCAAGGACTTCGACCTGGCTTTCGAAGCCAAGAAGAAGAAGCTCACCCAGGGCGACGAGCTGCCCCCGGGCGTCCAGAAGATGGTCAAGGTCTACCTCGCCGTCAAGCGCCGCCTGCAGCCTGGCGACAAGATGGCCGGCCGTCACGGTAACAAGGGTGTGGTCTCCAAGATCGTCCCGGTCGAGGACATGCCGTACATGGAAGACGGCACCCCGATGGACATCGTGCTGAACCCGCTGGGCGTTCCGTCACGGATGAACATCGGTCAGGTGCTCGAGACCCACCTGGGCTGGGCCGCCAAGGGTCTGGGCAACAAGATCGACAAGATGGTGCGTGCCAAGGCTACCGCCGACGAAGTCCGTTCGCTGCTCAACCAGATCTACAACGACAACGGCAAGCCGGAAGACATGTCCGACTTCACCGATGGCGAGATCTTCGAACTGGCCGAGAACCTGCGCAAGGGCGTGCCCTTCGCAACCCCGGTGTTCGACGGTGCGAAGGAATCCGAGATCCAGGCCATGCTCGAACTCGCCGGGCTGCCTTCCGGCGGCCAGGTGAACCTGTTCGACGGCCGTACCGGTGAGCCCTTCGAGCGTCAGGTGACTGTCGGCTACAAGCACGTGCTGAAGCTGCACCACTTGGTCGATGACAAGATGCACGCCCGTTCGACCGGCCCGTACTCCCTCGTCACCCAGCAGCCGCTTGGTGGTAAGGCCCAGTTCGGTGGCCAGCGTTTCGGGGAAATGGAAGTGTGGGCGCTGGAAGCCTACGGTGCCGCGTACACGCTGCAGGAAATGCTCACGGTCAAGTCGGATGACGTTACCGGCCGGACCAAGGTGTACGAAAACATCGTCAAGGGCGAGCACAAGATCGATGCCGGCATGCCGGAATCCTTCAACGTGCTGGTCAAGGAAATTCGCTCTCTGGCTATCGACATCGACCTCGACCGCTACTGAGCGGTTGGTTCGATCGATGAGTGCTCACCCTGGATGGAGTGATTGATGAAAAGTTTGCTCGCTGATCTGTTCAAGCAAAGCCTGCCGAACGAGGAAGAGTTCGACGCCATTACCATCAGCCTGGCGTCTCCCGAGACGATCCGGTCGTGGTCCTATGGCGAGGTGAAGAAGCCCGAGACCATCAACTACCGGACCTTCAAGCCGGAACGCGATGGCCTCTTCTGCGCCAAGATCTTTGGCCCGGTCAAGGACTACGAGTGCCTGTGCGGCAAGTACAAGCGCCTCAAGCACCGCGGCGTGATCTGCGAAAAGTGCGGCGTCGAAGTGACCCTCTCGAAGGTTCGCCGTGAGCGCATGGCGCACATCGAGCTGGCCTCGGTGGTTGCCCACATCTGGTTCCTGAAGAGCCTGCCGAGCCGTCTCGGCATGGTGCTCGACATGACCCTGCGCGACATCGAACGCGTGCTGTACTTCGAAGCCTACGTGGTCACCGATCCCGGCATGACCCCGCTGAACCGTGCCCAGATCCTGTCGGAAGACGACTATCTGGCCAAGGTCGAGGAGTATGGCGACGACTTCACCGCGCTGATGGGCGCCGAAGGCATCCGCGAGATGCTGCGCTCGCTGGATCTCCCGCACGAGATCGAGAAGCTGCGTTCCGAGCTGGAAACCACCGGTTCCGAAGCCAAGATCAAGAAGATCTCCAAGCGCCTGAAGGTGCTCGAGGCCTTCCAGTCCTCCGGCATCAAGCCGGACTGGATGATCCTGGAAGTCCTGCCTGTGCTGCCGCCGGACCTGCGTCCGCTGGTTCCGCTCGATGGCGGCCGTTTCGCCACGTCCGATCTGAACGACCTCTACCGTCGCGTGATCAACCGGAACAACCGTCTGAAGCGTCTGCTCGAGCTCAAGGCGCCGGAGATCATCGTCCGCAACGAAAAGCGGATGCTGCAGGAGTCCGTCGACTCCCTGCTCGACAACGGTCGTCGCGGCAAGGCCATGACCGGCGCCAACAAGCGCCCGCTCAAGTCCCTGGCCGACATGATCAAGGGTAAGGGCGGTCGCTTCCGTCAGAACCTGCTGGGCAAGCGCGTCGACTACTCCGGCCGTTCGGTGATTACCGTGGGTCCGCAGCTCAAGCTGCACCAGTGTGGCCTGCCGAAGCTGATGGCGCTGGAGCTGTTCAAGCCTTTCATCTTCAACAAGCTTGAGCTGATGGGTCTCGCGACCACCATCAAGCAGGCCAAGAAGATGGTCGAAAGCCAGGAGCCGGTGGTGTGGGACATCCTCGAAGAGGTGATCCGCGAGCATCCGGTCATGCTGAACCGTGCGCCGACGCTGCACCGTCTCGGTATCCAGGCGTTCGAGCCGGTCCTGATCGAAGGCAAGGCGATCCAGCTGCACCCGCTGGTCTGCGTGGCGTTCAACGCCGACTTCGACGGCGACCAGATGGCCGTCCACGTCCCGCTTTCGCTGGAAGCGCAGATGGAAGCCCGCACCCTGATGCTGGCCTCCAACAACGTGCTGTCCCCCGCCAACGGCGAACCGATCATCGTGCCGTCCCAGGATATCGTGCTGGGCCTGTACTACGCGACCCGTGAAGGCGTGAACGCCAAGGGCGAGGGCATGGCCTTCGCCGATGTGGGTGAAGTCAAGCGCGCCTACGAATCCGGTCAGGTGGCCCTGCACGCCAAGGTCATCGTCCGCCTGAAGGAATGGGACCTCGGCCCCGAAGGCGAGTCCATCGAGAAGATCACCCGCCACGAGACCACCGTCGGCCGCGCGATCCTCTCCGAGATCCTGCCGGCGGGCCTGCCCTTCAGCGTGCTGCAGAAGCCCCTGAAGAAGAAGGAAATCTCGAAGCTGATCAACGCCTCCTTCCGCCGCTGCGGCCTGAAGGCGACGGTCGTGTTTGCAGACAAGCTGATGCAGGCCGGTTTCGGCCTCGCCACCCGCGCCGGCATCTCGATCGCGGTGAAGGACATGCTGGTGCCGGAACTCAAGCACCCGCTGATCCACGCCGCCGAGCAGGAAGTCAAGGAGATCGCCCAGCAGTACACCTCCGGTCTCGTGACCGACGGCGAGCGCTATAACAAGGTGGTGGATATCTGGGGGCGCGCCGGTGACCAGGTCGCCAAGGCGATGATGGACCAACTCGGCCAGGAAGACGTGGTCAACCGCAAGGGCGACACCGTCAAGCAGGAGTCCTTCAACTCCATCTACATGATGGCCGACTCCGGCGCCCGGGGTTCTGCCGCCCAGATCCGTCAGCTGGCGGGTATGCGGGGCCTGATGGCGAAGCCGGACGGCTCGATCATCGAAACCCCGATTACCACCAACTTCCGTGAAGGCCTGAACGTTCTGCAGTACTTCATCTCGACCCACGGTGCTCGTAAGGGCCTCGCGGATACCGCGCTGAAGACCGCAAACTCCGGCTACCTCACCCGTCGTCTGGTGGACGTGACCCAGGATCTGGTGGTCATCGAGGACGACTGCGGCACCAAGAGCGGCTTCCTGATGAAGGCGTTGATCGAAGGTGGTGAAGTTGTCGAGCCGCTGCGCGACCGTATCCTCGGCCGTGTGACGACCGATGATCTGGTCCATCCGGACACCCAGGAGACCCTGATCGAAGCGGGCACCATGCTCGATGAAGACATGGTCGACGAAATCGAGAGCGTGGGCCTCGACGAAGTGCGCGTGCGCACTCCGCTGTCCTGCGAAACCCGCTACGGTCTGTGCGCCAAGTGCTACGGTCGCGACCTCGGCCGCGGTTCGCTGGTGAATGCCGGTGAGGCCGTCGGTGTCATCGCGGCCCAGTCGATCGGCGAGCCGGGTACCCAGCTCACCATGCGTACCTTCCACGTGGGTGGTGCTGCATCCCGGGCTGCTGCGGCCAACGCCGTTGAGGCGAAGTCTGCTGGTGTGATCCGCTTCACCCAGAACATGCGTTACGTGGCGAATGCGAAGGGCGAGAAGATCGTGATCTCCCGCTCCGCCGAAGTGGTGGTCGCCGACGAGCTTGGCCGTGAGCGTGAACGTCACAAGATCCCGTACGGCGCAACCCTGTCGGTGGACGAAGGTCTGGCCATCAAGGCCGGCACCCAGCTCGCCACGTGGGATCCGCACACCCGTCCGATCATTACCGAATACGCCGGTTTCGTGAAGTTCGAGAACGTGGAAGAGGGCGTCACCGTCGCGAAGCAGATCGACGAAGTGACTGGCCTGTCCACCCTCGTGGTGATCGATGCCAAGCGTCGCGGTGCCAGCACCTCCAAGGGCGTGCGCCCGCAGGTCAAGCTGCTCACCGAAACTGGCGAAGAAGTGCGCATCGCCGGCACCGACCACGCCGTGTCCATCACCTTCCAGGTCGGCTCGCTGATCACCGTGAAGGATGGTCAGCAGGTTTCCGTGGGTGACGTGCTTGCACGTATCCCGCAGGAATCCGCGAAGACCCGCGACATTACCGGCGGTCTGCCGCGTGTGGCGGAACTCTTCGAAGCCCGTGCGCCGAAGGATGCAGGCGTTCTGGCCGAGGTCACGGGTACCGTGTCCTTCGGCAAGGACACCAAGGGCAAGCAGCGCCTCGTGATTACCGAGCCGGATGGCACGGTCCACGAGTTCCTGATCCCGAAGGACAAGCATGTCATGGTCCACGACGGTCAGGTTGTGAACAAGGGCGAACTGATCGTCGATGGTCCCGCCGATCCGCACGATATCCTGCGTCTGCAGGGCGTCGAGGCCCTGGCCCGTTACATCATCGACGAAGTTCAGGACGTCTATCGTCTGCAGGGCGTGAAGATTAACGACAAGCACATCGAGGTGATCGTTCGCCAGATGCTGCGTCGCGTGGTCATCACCGATCCGGGCGATACCGGCTTCATCCGTGAAGAGCAGGTCGAGCGCGCCGAAGTGCTGGACGAGAACGACAAGGTTGTTGCCGAAGGCAAGCTGCCCGCCAGCTACAGCTTCCTGCTGCTGGGTATCACCAAGGCGTCCCTGTCCACCGACTCGTTCATCTCGGCCGCATCCTTCCAGGAAACCACCCGTGTGCTTACCGAGGCTGCCATTCTTGGCAAGCGCGACGAGCTGCGTGGCCTGAAGGAGAACGTCATCGTCGGTCGTCTGATTCCGGCCGGTACCGGCCTTGCCTATCACCGTAACCGCAAGTCGCAGGCGATTGGCGAGGACCTCGGTGAAGGTCATGCCTGGGCACCCCAGCCGGAAGTTTCCGAAACCGAGAACGCGCAACAAGCCGGTTGACGAAAACTTGACGAAGAAGATATACTCCGGCCTCTTTTTGCGGACTGGCCAATCGTAGTCAGTC
This sequence comes from Zoogloea oryzae, assembly GCF_030161255.1. Taxonomy (NCBI): domain Bacteria; kingdom Pseudomonadati; phylum Pseudomonadota; class Betaproteobacteria; order Rhodocyclales; family Zoogloeaceae; genus Zoogloea; species Zoogloea oryzae. The sequence goes on along the minus strand of NZ_BSPX01000037.1, from coordinate 18,598 downwards.
GCAGCCGGAATAACCATCCGAGGCGGTCCTGTCGGGCTGCCTCGGTGTTTTGGGAAATTCTTAGCTATGCCAACAATTAATCAACTCGTTCGTAAGGGCCGGCAAGCGCCCGTTTCCAAGAGCAAGGTTCCCGCGCTCGAGGCTTGCCCGCAAAAGCGTGGTGTCTGCACCCGCGTTTACACCACGACTCCGAAGAAGCCGAACTCCGCGCTGCGTAAGGTGGCCAAGGTTCGTCTGACCAATGGTTTCGAGGTCATCTCGTACATCGGCGGTGAAGGTCACAACCTCCAGGAGCACTCTGTTGTTCTGATCCGCGGCGGCCGTGTTAAGGATTTGCCGGGTGTGCGTTACCACATCGTGCGCGGCTCCCTTGACCTTCAGGGTGTCAAGGATCGTAAGCAGTCCCGCTCGAAGTACGGTGCCAAGCGCCCGAAGAAGTCTTAATTGTCGGCATTCAAAGAATAGCGAGAGTCAATCATGCCCCGTCGCCGTGACGTACCCAAGCGTGAAGTCCTGCCGGATCCGAAGTTCGGTTCCCAGGATGTTTCCAAGTTCATCAACGCCATCATGCAAAGCGGCAAGAAGTCTGTTGCCGAGCGCATTGTGTATGGCGCGTTCGAAACCATCGTCGCCAAGGGCGGCGGCAAGGACCCGCTGGAGGTCTTCTCCGCTGCGCTCTCCAACGTGCGTCCGGTTGTTGAAGTGAAGAGCCGCCGTGTTGGTGGTGCCAACTACCAGGTTCCGGTTGAAGTTCGTCCGGCCCGTCGTATGGCGCTGTCCATGCGCTGGCTGCGCGAAGCTGCCCGTAAGCGCTCCGAGAAGTCCATGGCCCAGCGCCTGGCTGGTGAGCTGCTCGAGGCCGCCGAAGGCCGTGGCGCCGCGATGAAGAAGCGTGAAGAAGTGCACCGTATGGCGGAAGCCAACAAGGCTTTCTCGCACTATCGCTTCTGATTTCTCAGGCGCAATCGAAGTCGGGCCCTGAAAGGGGCTCGATTTATTTGTAAAGTATCAGTACGAAGTCGTGGGTTGATCCGTGGCTTCGCAAATTCAGGAAGGCAAGGTTAGGCCTGTGGCACGCAAGACTCCTATCGAGCGCTATCGCAACATCGGTATCTCCGCACACATCGACGCCGGGAAGACGACTACCACCGAGCGCATCCTTTATTACACCGGCGTGAGCCACAAGCTCGGTGAAGTGCACGACGGTGCCGCTACGACCGACTGGATGGCTCAGGAGCAGGAGCGTGGCATCACGATTACCTCCGCTGCCGTGACCTGTTTCTGGAAGGGCATGGACCAGTCCTTCCCCGAGCATCGTTTCAACATCATCGACACCCCGGGACACGTGGACTTCACCATTGAAGTTGAACGCTCCATGCGTGTTCTTGATGGTGCGTGCATGGTTTACTGCGCTGTGGGTGGTGTTCAGCCCCAGTCCGAAACCGTTTGGCGTCAGGCCACCAAGTACAAGGTTCCGCGCCTTGCCTTCGTGAACAAGATGGACCGCTCCGGCGCAAACTTCTTCAAGGTCGTCGATCAGATGCGTACCCGTCTGAGCGCCAATCCTGTTCCGGTGGTCATCCCCATTGGCGCTGAAGACACCTTTGTCGGTGTCGTCGATCTGCTCAAGATGAAGGCGATCTTCTGGGACGAAGCTTCCCAGGGCATGAAGTTCGACTACCGCGACATCCCGGCTGAACTCGAAGGTGTGGCTGCCGAGTGGCGCGAGAAGATGGTTGAGGCTGCTGCCGAAGCGTCTGAAGAACTGATGGACAAGTACCTCGAAAACGGCGAGCTGTCGGAAGAGGAAGTTGTTGCCGGTCTGCGTGCTCGCACTTTGGCTTGCGAAATCCAGCCGATGCTTTGCGGTACCGCGTTCAAGAACAAGGGCGTGCAGCGCATGCTCGACGCCGTCATTCAGTACCTCCCGTCGCCGGTCGATATCCCGCCGGTCGCTGGTGTGGATGACGACGAGAAGGAAGTCGTCCGTCACGCGCTGGATAGCGAGAAGTTCTCCGCCCTGGCATTCAAGCTGATGACCGACCCGTTCGTTGGTCAGCTGACCTTCATTCGCGTCTACTCCGGCGTGCTCGAGTCCGGCTCTTCGGTGCTGAACTCGGTCAAGGGCAAGAAGGAGCGTATCGGCCGCCTGCTGCAGATGCACGCGAACGATCGTGAAGAAATCAAGGAAGTGCTTGCCGGCGACATCGCGGCCGTCGTGGGTCTGAAGGACGTCACTACCGGTGAAACCCTGTGTGATGTCAACGCGCCGATCATCCTCGAGCGCATGGTCTTTCCGGATCCGGTGATTCACGTCGCCGTCGAGCCGAAGACCAAGGCTGACCAGGAAAAGATGGGCATGGCGCTGGGTCGTCTGGCTGCCGAAGATCCGTCCTTCCGCGTCCGCACCGACGAAGAGTCCGGTCAGACCATCATTTCCGGCATGGGCGAGCTCCACCTGGAAATCATCGTCGATCGCATGAAGCGCGAGTTCAACGTTGAAGCCAACGTCGGCGCTCCGCAGGTTGCTTACCGTGAAGCGGTTCGCAAGGCTGTCGAGCAGGAAGGTAAGTTCGTCAAGCAGTCTGGTGGTCGTGGTCAGTTCGGTCACGTCTGGATCAAGCTTGAGCCGAATGAGCCGGGCAAGGGCTACGAGTTCGTCGATGCCATCAAGGGTGGTGTGGTTCCGCGTGAATACATCCCGGCGGTGGACAAGGGTCTGCAGGAAACCCTGCCGAACGGCGTGCTGGCGGGCTTCCCGGTTGTTGACGTCAAGGTCACCCTGTTCGATGGCTCCTACCACGATGTGGACTCGAACGAAAACGCGTTCAAGATGGCTGCGTCCATGGCATTCAAGGACGCCATGCGCAAGGCCAATCCTGTTCTGCTCGAGCCGATGATGGCCGTCGTTGTCGAAACCCCTGAAGATTACATGGGTAACGTCATGGGCGACCTGTCCGGTCGTCGCGGCATCGTTCAGGGTATGGACGACCTGCCTGGCGGTATCAAGGAAATCAAGGCGGAAGTGCCCCTGGCCGAGATGTTCGGCTACGCTACCCAGCTGCGTTCGCTGACTCAGGGTCGTGCGACTTACTCGATGGAGTTCAAGCACTACAACGAAGCTCCGCGGAACGTCGCCGAAGCCATCATCAACAAGAAATAATTGTCGTTTAAACCTATCAGGAAGCTAAAAAATGGCTAAGGAAAAATTCGAGCGGAAAAAGCCGCACGTAAACGTCGGCACGATTGGTCACGTTGACCACGGCAAGACCACGCTGACCGCTGCAATCACGACCGTTCTGTCGCGCAAGTTCGGTGGCGAGGCCAAGGCCTACGACCAGATCGACGCGGCGCCGGAAGAAAAGGCTCGCGGCATCACCATCAACACCGCGCACGTCGAGTACGAAACCGAGGCTCGTCACTACGCCCACGTTGACTGCCCGGGTCACGCTGACTACGTGAAGAACATGATTACCGGTGCCGCCCAGATGGACGGCGCGATCCTGGTCTGTTCCGCCGCTGACGGCCCGATGCCCCAGACCCGTGAGCACATCCTGCTTGCCCGTCAGGTTGGCGTCCCGTACATCATCGTCTACCTGAACAAGTGCGACATGGTTGACGACGAAGAGCTGCTCGAGCTGGTCGAAATGGAAGTGCGCGAGCTCCTCTCCAAGTACGACTTCCCGGGCGACGATGTGCCCATCGTCAAGGGCTCCGCCCTGAAGGCCCTCGAAGGCGACCAGTCCGAAATCGGCGAACCGTCGATCTTCCGTCTGGCTGATGCCCTCGACTCCTACATCCCGACCCCGGAACGTGCGGTTGACCTGCCGTTCCTGCTGCCGATTGAAGATGTGTTCTCGATCTCCGGCCGTGGCACCGTGGTGACCGGTCGTGTCGAGCGCGGCATCGTCAAGGTTGGTGAAGAAATCGAGATCGTCGGCATCGTCCCGACCGTCAAGACCACCTGCACTGGCGTCGAAATGTTCCGCAAGCTGCTGGACCAAGGTCAGGCTGGCGACAACGTCGGCGTGCTGCTGCGCGGCACCAAGCGTGAAGACGTCCAGCGCGGCCAGGTGCTGTGCAAGCCGGGTTCCATCAAGCCGCACACCCACTTCACTGGCGAAGTGTACGTGCTGTCGAAGGAAGAAGGCGGCCGTCACACCCCGTTCTTCAACAACTACCGTCCGCAGTTCTACTTCCGTACCACGGACGTGACCGGTTCCATCAGCCTGCCGGAAGGCACCGAGATGGTCATGCCGGGCGACAACATCTCCATGACCGTCAAGCTTATCGCCCCGATCGCCATGGAAGAAGGTCTGCGTTTCGCCATCCGTGAAGGCGGTCGTACCGTCGGCGCCGGTGTCGTTGCCAAGGTTATCGAGTAATATTCGTATGGGTGCGGCGCATGGGGTGCCGCACCGTCTGCTCTTTGGGAAATAAAATGCAAAACCAAAAGATCCGTATCCGCCTTAAGGCCTTTGATTACAAGCTGATCGATCAGTCGGCCCTCGAGATCGTGGATACCGCGAAGCGTACTGGCGCTGTCGTTCGTGGCCCCGTGCCGCTGCCGACCCGCATCGAGCGCTTTGACCTGCTGCGTTCCCCGCACGTCAATAAGACTTCCCGCGACCAGTTCGAAATCCGCACCCATCTGCGTCTGATGGACATCGTCGATCCGACCGACAAGACGGTCGATGCGCTGATGAAGCTGGATCTGCCGGCTGGCGTTGACGTCGAAATCAAGCTGCAGTAACTAAACCTATTGCGCTCACGGCGCAAGGGCCGGTATAATCCGGCCCTTGCGCTTTTTGGCGCAGTTTGTAACGACAATCGGTCCTGGTCAATCGCAACCAGGGTAAGGAGAATAAAATGAGTCTAGGCCTTGTCGGGCGCAAGGTGGGCATGACTCGCATTTTCGCTGAGGATGGTGCTTCCATTCCCGTGACTGTGCTGGATGTGTCCAATAACCGTGTGACCCAGATCAAAACGGCTGAAACGGACGGCTATTCCGCCGTTCAAGTGACCTTCGGTGTTCGGCGTGCCAGTCGTGTTAATAAGGCTGCTGCCGGCCATCTCGCCAAGGCTGGTGTCGAGGCGGGTCATGTTCTCAAGGAATTCCGCGTTGATGCTGATCGTCTGTCCTCGCTTAAGGCGGGTGATGTGGTCGGTGTTGATATCTTCGCTGTGGGTCAGAAGGTCGACGTGAGCGGCGTCTCGATTGGTAAGGGCTATGCCGGCACCATCAAGCGTCACAACTTCGCGTCCGGTCGCGCTACTCACGGTAACTCTCGTAGCCACAATGTGCCGGGTTCTATCGGTATGGCGCAGGATCCGGGTCGTGTTTTCCCGGGCAAGCGCATGACTGGTCACCTGGGTGCTGCGAAGTGCACCGTGCAGAACCTTGAAGTGGTTCGCGTTGATGTTGAGCGCGGCCTTTTGTTGATCAAGGGCGGTGTGCCTGGTCATGACGGCGGCGACGTTATCGTTCGTCCGGCTGTCAAGGCTGGCAACTGACTGGAGGCGTGATGGAACTGAAGCTGTTGAACGAACAGGGTCAGGCGTCTGCGACCCTTCAGGCGTCCGACGCGCTGTTTGGCCGTGAGTACAACGAAGCCCTGGTTCACCAGGTCGTTGTTGCCTACAAAGCCAATGCCCGCTCCGGCAATCGTGCCCAAAAGGGCCGTGACGAAGTGTCCCATACGACCCACAAGCCGTGGCGTCAGAAGGGTACCGGCCGTGCGCGTTCTGGTATGGGCTCGAGCCCGATCTGGCGTGGGGGCGGTCGTGCCTTCCCGAATTCGCCGGATGAGAACTTCACCCACAAAGTGAACCGCAAGATGTATCGCGCCGGTGTGGCTGCGATCCTGTCTCAACTGGTTCGCGATGGTCGTCTGTCCGTGGTTGAGGGTTTTGCTGTTGAGGCGCCCAAGACCAAGCTGCTTTCGCAGAAGCTCAAGGGCATGGGTCTGGACTCCGTGCTGGTGATCACCGATACGCTCGATGAGAACCTGTACCTTTCGTCCCGCAATCTTCCGAACGTCCTCGTTCTGGAAGTGAGCGAAACCGATCCGGTTTCCCTGGTTCGCTTCCCCAACGTGCTCGTCACGAAGGCTGCGGTCGCCAAGATGGAGGAGATGTGGCAATGAGCGGATTTAAAGAAGAGCGTCTGATGCAGGTGCTGCTCGCTCCCCAGATCTCTGAAAAGGCGACTTACATCGCTGACAAGAACGAGCAGGTGATTTTTCGCGTTGCCAGCGATGCGACCAAGCCTGAAGTCAAGGCTGCTGTCGAGCTTCTCTTCAAGGTTGAAGTGAAGGCTGTTCAGGTGTCTAACGTCAAGGGCAAGCAGAAGCGTTTTGGCAAGATGATGGGGCGTCGCAAGGGCTGGAAGAAGGCCTATGTGTGCCTCAAACCGGGCCAAGAAATCAACTTTGCGGCCGGGGAGTAATCTAGATGGCACTCGTTAAAGTCAAGCCGACTTCGGCAGGTCGCCGCGCTGTTGTTAAGGTTGTCAATGCCAGCCTTTACAAGGGCGCCCCGCTGGCCTCTCTGGTTGAGAAGCAGTCCAAGACCGCCGGCCGTAACAATAATGGTCACATCACTACCCGTCACAAGGGTGGTGGTCACAAGCAGCACTATCGTGTCGTCGATTTCCGTCGCAACAAGGACGGCATCGTTGCCAAGGTTGAGCGTATCGAGTACGACCCGAACCGCTCCGCCAATATCGCGCTGCTGTGCTATGCCGATGGCGAACGTCGCTACATCATCGCCCCGAAGGGGCTGGTGGTTGGTCAGACCGTCGTTAGCGGTTCCGAGGCTCCGATCAAGTCCGGCAACGCTCTGCCGATCCGTAACATCCCGGTCGGTTCGACGCTTCACTGCGTTGAGATGATCCCGGGCAAGGGCGCTCAGCTCGCTCGCGCTGCCGGAACCTCCGTGCAGCTGCTGGCTCGTGAAGGCATTTACGCCCAGGTTCGGCTGCGCTCCGGCGAAATTCGCCGCGTGCACATCGAATGCCGCGCCACCATCGGTGAAGTCGGCAACGAAGAGCATAGCCTGCGCAAGATCGGCAAGGCCGGTGCGAACCGCTGGCGTGGTATCCGTCCGACGGTTCGTGGTACCGCGATGAACCCGGTGGATCACCCGCACGGTGGTGGTGAAGGCCGTACCGGCGAAGGCCGCGTGCCTGTCAGCCCGTGGGGTCAGCCGACCAAGGGTTATCGTACCCGCAGCGTCAAGCGTACCGACTCCATGATTGTTCAGCGTCGGCACAAGCGATAAGAGGTAAGACATGGCACGTTCTATTAAGAAGGGCCCCTTTATCGACGCTCACCTTCTGAAGAAGGTTGACGCCGCTCGGGCCTCGAATGACAAGCGTCCGATCAAGACTTGGTCGCGCCGCTCCACCGTGTTGCCGGATTTTGTGGGTCTGACGATTGCCGTCCATAACGGCCGTCAACACATTCCGGTGTACGTTTCCGAAAACATGGTTGGTCACAAGCTCGGCGAATTCGCGCTGACCCGGACGTTCAAGGGTCACGCCGCCAGCAAGAAGGCCAAGCGCTAAGGAGATATGAGTATGGAAACCAAAGCCATTCTCCGCGGCGTTCGCCTGTCGGAACAAAAAGGTCGGCTCGTGGCGGATCTGGTTCGCGGCAAGACGGTCGAGCAGGCGCTCAACATCCTGACCTTCAGCCCGAAAAAGGGCGCGAAGATCATCAAGAAGGTTGTCGAGTCTGCCATCGCCAACGCCGAGCACAACGACGGCGCTGACATCGATGCGCTGCGCGTCAAGACGATCTACGTTGAGCAAGGTATGACGCTGAAGCGCTTCACCGCGCGCGCCAAGGGCCGCGGCAATCGCATCAGCAAGCCGACTTGCCATATTTACGTGACGGTCGGAGAGTAAGGAGATCCCATGGGACAGAAAATCCATCCGACCGGCTTCCGTCTGGCGGTCACGCGTAATTGGGGCTCTCGCTGGTTTGCTGCTGGTAGCGATTTTTCGACGATGCTCAACGAGGACCTGAAGGTTCGCGCGCATCTGAAGAAGAAGCTTGCCCACGCTTCCGTGAGCCGTGTTGTCATCGAGCGTCCTGCCAAGAATGCCCGCATCACCGTTTTCAGCGCCCGTCCGGGTGTTGTGATCGGCAAGAAGGGTGAGGACATCGAGAAGCTGAAGGCTGATCTGCAAGGCATCATGGGCGTGCCCGTGCATGTGAACATCGAAGAAGTTCGCAAGCCGGAAATCGACGCTCAGCTGATCGCCGACTCGATCTCCCAGCAGCTCGTCAAGCGGATCATGTTCCGCCGCGCGATGAAGCGTGCGATGCAGAACGCCATGCGTCTGGGTGCCCAGGGCATCAAGATCATGAGTTCCGGTCGTCTGAATGGCGCCGAAATCGCGCGTACCGAGTGGTATCGCGAAGGTCGCGTGCCGCTTCACACCCTGCGTGCCGACATCGACTACGGTGTTTCGGAAGCGCACACCACCTACGGTGTCATCGGCATCAAGGTGTGGGTGTACAAGGGCGAAGCGCTCGCCCGTAACGAGCAGCCCGCAACGACGGAGAACGAAGGCGACAATCGCCGCGGCCGTCGTCGCAACGAGGGTGCCGACAGCAAGCCGGGTGCCAAGCGTCCCGCGCGCCGCACGAGCGGTGATCAGGCTGATGGTGCAAAACGGACCAAGAAAGAAGCAGGAGTGAATGATGCTGCAGCCGTCGAGAAGGAAGTATCGTAAGGAGCAGAAGGGCCGCAACAAGGGTCTCGCCACCCGCGGCGCCAAGGTTAGCTTTGGCGAGTACGGTCTGAAGGCGGTTGGGCGTGGTCGTCTTACTGCTCGTCAGATCGAGTCTGCTCGTCGTGCGATGACCCGTCACATCAAGCGTGGCGGTCGTATTTGGATTCGCGTTTTCCCGGACAAGCCGATCTCTTCGAAGCCGGCGGAAGTGCGGATGGGTAACGGTAAGGGTAGCCCGGAATACTGGGTTGCCGAGATCCAGCCCGGCAAGGTTCTCTATGAGATGGATGGTGTTGACGAAGCGCTGGCTCGCGAGGCGTTCCGCCTGGCTGCTGCCAAGCTTCCGATCGAAACCGTCTTCGTTGTCCGGATGGTGGGGTAAAACATGAAAGCTTCGGAATTGCGTGCGAAAGACGCTGACCAGCTGAACGCGGAAATGCTCGAGTTGCTGAAGGCTCAATTCAGCCTCCGCATGCAGATCGCGACCCAGCAGCTCAGCAACACGTCGCAGCTCGGCAAGGTTCGCAAGGACATCGCACGGGTCAAGACCATTCTTCGTGAGAAGGCGGGTGCGAAATGAACGATCAGGTCAAGAAGAACAAGCGCGTCGAAGTTGGTCGCGTTGTTAGCGACAAGATGACCAACACCGTGACGGTGCTGGTTGAGCGCCGCGTGAAGCACCCGCTGTATGGCAAGGTGATTACGCGTACCGCCAAGTACCACGCCCACGTTGAGGCTGGTGTTGCGAAGGAAGGCGATCTCGTTCAAATCGAGGAAACCCGCCCGATCTCCAAGACCAAGACCTGGCGGGTGACCAAGGTCCTTGAGCAGAGCGTAGTGGTTTAAGTTGTATTAGTTGTACAAATGGCTTGCCAAGAGATTGGCAAGCCATTATTATTGCCGTCTTTGCTCTTGCGCGGTTCCTGCGCAAGTCCAATCAACCCGAACGGGATCCAAGACTGGCCGCCCATAGCGTGTCAAGTTGGAGAGTTTAAATGATCCAAATGCAAACGATGCTGGACGTCGCCGATAATACCGGCGCGCGTTATGTGATGTGCATCAAGGTGCTTGGCGGCTCTAAGCGTCGCTACGCCGGGGTGGGTGACATCATCAAGGTGAGTATCAAGGATGCGGCTCCGCGTGGTCGTGTCAAAAAGGGTGACGTCTATAGCGCCGTGGTGGTTCGTACCGCCAAGGGTGTTCGTCGCCCCGATGGCTCGCTGATCAAGTTCGACAGCAACGCTGCTGTCCTGCTTAACAACAAGGGCGAGCCGATTGGTACGCGTATCTTCGGGCCGGTGACGCGCGAGCTGCGTACCGAGAAGTTCATGAAGATCGTCTCCCTGGCGCCCGAAGTTCTCTAAGGAGTAGTTGTGAATAAGATTCGCAAAGGCGACGAAGTCGCCGTCCTGACGGGGAAAGACAAGGGCAAGCGCGGTACGGTTCTGCGAGTCGATGAGGGCGTTGTCGTCGTCGAAGGCATCAATCGTGTCAAGAAGCACGTGCGCCCGAACCCCATGAAGGGCGAGGTGGGTGGCATCGTCGAAAAGGAAATGCCGCTTCAGATTTCGAACGTCGCGCTGTTCAATGCCGCGACCCAGAAGGCTGACCGTGTCGGCTTCAAGGTTCTCGAAGATGGCAAGAAGGTTCGCATCTTCAAGTCCACCGGCGAAGTAGTGGATGCGTAAGGGATAGTCATGGCTCGCCTGCAAGAATTCTACAAAGAGACCGTTGCCCCTGAGCTTCTCAAGAAGTTCAGCTACAAGTCGGTCATGGAAGTCCCGCGTATCACCAAGATCACCCTGAACATGGGTGTTGGTGAGGCTGTCGGCGACAAGAAGGTTCTCGACTATGCTGTTGGCGATCTGCAGAAGATCGCTGGTCAGAAGCCGGTGACCACGAAGGCCAAGAAGTCCATTGCTGGCTTCAAGATTCGTGATGGTTACCCGATCGGCTGCATGGTCACGCTGCGTGGTCCTCGTATGTACGAGTTCCTCGATCGCCTGGTTACGATCGCCATGCCGCGTATCCGCGACTTCCGCGGTATCGCTGGCAAGGGTTTTGATGGTCGTGGTAACTACAACCTGGGCGTCAAGGAGCAGATTATTTTCCCCGAAATCGAGTACGACAAGATCGATGCTCTGCGTGGGATGAATATCAGCATCACGACGACTGCTAAGACTGACGACGAGGCGCGCGCTCTGCTCGCCGCGTTCAAGTTCCCTTTCAAGAACTGAGGGTTTTATGGCGAAACTGTCTCTGATCAATCGCGAAGAGAAGCGTGCTAAAACGGTTGCGAAATTCGCGGCCAAGCGTGCTGCCCTGTTCGAGCAGATCAACAACGCCAAGCTGTCCGACGAAGAGCGCATGGTTGCTCGTCTGAAGCTGCAGCAACTGCCGCGCAACTCCAGCCCGAGCCGTCAGCGCAATCGCTGCGAGCAGACCGGCCGTCCGCGTGGTGTTTTCCGTAAATTCGGTCTGTGTCGCAACAAGCTGCGTGAAGTTGCCTTCCGCGGTGAAGTGCCCGGCATGACCAAGGCTAGCTGGTAAGGGGTCGAAGATGAGCATGTCTGATCCGATCGCCGATATGCTGACGCGCATTCGTAACGCGCAGCAGGCGCAAAAGAGCTCGGTCGCGATGCCCTCGTCCAAGCTGAAGGTTGCGATCGCCAAGGTGTTGAAGAGCGAAGGCTACATTGACGACTTCGTCGTGAATCAAGCTGAAGGCAAGGCTGAACTGGGCCTGTCGCTGAAATATTACGCCGGTCGTCCGGTCATCGAGCGCATTGAACGCGTCAGCCGTCCCGGCCTTCGCGTTTACAAGGGTCGCGATGATCTGCCGCGCGTGATGAACGGCCTGGGTGTGGCGATTGTGTCCACCCCCAAGGGTGTGATGACTGACCGCGCTGCGCGCGCTGCCGGTGCCGGCGGCGAAGTGCTGTGCATCGTGGCTTAAGGGAGGAATGAAATGTCCCGCGTAGCCAAGAATCCGGTCGCCATTCCGGCTGGTGTTGAAGTCAACATCGACGCAAGCAATATCGTTGTCAAGGGTCCGCTCGGTACGCTGACTCAGCCGCTGCATCCCTCCGTCAAGGTCGAGCGCGGCGAAGCTGGTGTCCAGTGCTCCGCCATTGAAGGCGCTGTGAACAGCAAGGCCATGTCCGGCACGATGCGTGCGCTGGTCAATAACATGGTCACCGGCGTTTCCAAGGGTTTTGAACGCAAGCTCACGCTGGTTGGTGTGGGTTATCGTGCTCAGGCCCAGGGCGACAAGCTGAATCTGACTCTCGGCTTTTCCCATCCTGTTGCTCACCAGATGCCTGCTGGCATCAAGGTGGAGACCCCGACTCAGACGGAAATTCTGATCAAGGGTGTCGACAAGCAGGCTGTCGGTAAGGTTGCTGCTGAAGTTCGTGCCTATCGCGCACCTGAGCCCTACAAGGGCAAGGGCGTCCGCTATGCCGACGAAGTGGTCACCTTGAAAGAAACGAAGAAGAAGTAAGGGCGGATCATGACGACCAAGAAGGAAACGCGTTTGCGCCGGTCACGGAAAACCCGTGCCAAGATCGCGGAAATGAAGGCAGTCCGACTGTCCGTGTTCCGTTCCAACAGCCACATCTACGCGCAGATCATCGCCGGTTGCGGTTCCAAGGTCCTTGCGGCCGCGTCCACCGTCGAGGCGGATGTGCGCACCCAGGTGGCGAACGGCGGCAACAAGGCCGCTGCGGAACTCGTTGGCAAGCTGATCGCTGAGCGTGCAAAGGCTGCCGGCATCGAGGCTGTGGCTTTCGATCGCTCGGGTTTTCAATACCACGGCCGCGTCAAGGCGCTTGCCGATGCCGCCCGCGAAGGCGGATTGAAGTTCTAAGCGAGGTTTAGCATGGCTAAGCAGCAAGGTAATAAGAAAGTGCAGGCCTCCGACGAGCGCGATGACGGCCTGCGCGAAAAGATGGTCTCCATCAATCGCGTCACCAAGGTGGTGAAGGGCGGCCGGATCCTCGGCTTTGCCGCACTGACCGTTGTTGGTGATGGCGACGGTGGCGTTGGCATGGGCAAGGGCAAGTCCCGCGAAGTGCCGGTTGCCGTTCAGAAGGCGATGGAAGAAGCTCGTCGCAAGATGAACAAAGTGTCCCTGAAGAACGGCACCCTGCATCACTCCGTGATCGGCAAGCATGGCGCGTCCTCCGTGCTGATGCAGCCGGCTCCCACCGGTACCGGCATTATCGCCGGCGGTGCGATGCGTGCGGTCTTCGAAGTGATGGGCGTTACCGACATCATCGCGAAGTCGATCGGCTCGACCAATCCTTACAACGTCGTTCGTGCGACGCTGAACGGCCTGATGGCGACCAATGCGCCGTCCGTCATCGCTGCAAAGCGTGGCAAGACCGTCGAAGAGATTCAGGGGTAAATCATGTCCGATAAGAAAATCAAGGTGACGCTCGTCAAGAGCATTATCGGTACGAAGCAATCCCATCGTGCAACTGTTCGCGGTCTTGGTCTTCGTCGCCTCCACCACACGGTGGAACTGCAGGATACTCCTGCGGTGCGTGGCATGATCACCAAGGTTGCGTACCTCGTTAAGTGTGAGGCTTAAATGCGCCTGAATACCATCAAACCTGCAGCGGGCGCCAAGCACGCTGCCAAGCGTGTCGGTCGTGGTATCGGCAGCGGCCTCGGCAAGACCGCGGGTCGCGGTCACAAGGGTCAGAAGTCCCGTACCGGCGGTTTCCATAAGGTCGGTTTCGAAGGCGGTCAAATGCCGATGCAGCGTCGTCTGCCGAAGCGTGGTTTTGTTTCGCTGACCCGTGCCCGTATCGCTGAGGTGCGTCTGTCGGAGCTCGAAGCGCTGCCGGTTGACGACATCGATCTGCTCGTCCTGCAACAGGCCGGTGTTGTCGCTGCCGACGCGCTTGCCGCCAAGGTGATTCTGTCTGGTTCCATCAGCCGCAAGGTGAATCTGCGCGGTGTTGGTGTCACTCAGGGTGCCAAGGCTGCAATCGAAGCTGTCGGCGGTTCCGTTCAGTCTGCTGAGTAAGGCTTCGTGGCTAATCAACCGTCTGCGCTGGCGGCGCCGGGAAAATTCGGGGATCTCAAGCGTCGCTTGATGTTCCTGCTGGGCGCACTGATCGTTTATCGGATTGGTGCGCACATCCCGGTTCCTGGAATCGATCCCGTTGCACTAGCGGATCTGTTCAAGAGTCAGAAGGGTGGCATCCTCGGGGTGTTCAACCTTTTTTCCGGTGGTGCGCTCTCTCGGTTCACCATCTTCGCCCTCGGGATCATGCCGTACATTTCGGCATCGATCATCATGCAGTTGCTCACCGTTGCGTCGCCGCAGCTTGAGTCGCTGAAGAAGGAGGGTGAGGCGGGGCGTCGGAAGATTACGCAATACACGCGTTACGGCACGCTTGCTCTTGCCCTATTTCAGGGGTTGGGTATCGCGGTTGCGCTTGAGTCTCAGCAGGGGCTGGTGCTGGATCCGGGGTTCATGTTCCGGTTCGTCACTGTGTCAACGCTGGTCACCGGTACGATGTTCCTGATGTGGCTTGGCGAGCAGATCACGGAACGTGGCCTCGGTAACGGGATATCGATCATCATCTTTGCGGGTATTGCGGCTGGTCTGCCGAACTCGCTGGGTGGTTTGTTCGAGCTTGTTCGCACCGGTGCGATGCATCCCTTCACCGCACTCGTGATCTGCGTGCTGGTGGTGGTCGTGACGGCAGTGGTTGTGTTCGTGGAGCGTGGTCAGCGGAAGATTCTGGTCAATTACGCAAAGCGCCAGGTTGGTAACAAGATCTACGGTGGCCAGAGTTCGCATCTTCCTTTGAAGCTGAACATGGCTGGTGTGATCCCGCCGATCTTTGCGTCGAGCATCATTCTGTTTCCGGCGACGCTTGCCCAGTGGTTTGGGTCGTCCGAGAGCATGACGTGGTTGAAGGATCTTGGTTCGACGCTTGCACCGGGTCAGCCGATTTACGTGATCCTGTATGCGGCGGCGATTGTGTTCTTCTGCTTCTTCTACACCGCGCTGGTCTTCAACTCGAAGGAGACTGCGGACAATCTGAAGAAGAGTGGGGCCTTTGTTCCGGGTATTCGTCCGGGTGAGCAGACGGCACGCTACATCGACAAGATCTTGATGCGGCTGACGTTGGCTGGTGCGGTGTATATCACGCTGGTCTGCTTGTTGCCGGAGTTTTTGATCCTGAAGTGGAACGTGCCGTTCTACTTTGGTGGAACCTCCCTGTTGATCATCGTTGTCGTCACGATGGACTTCATGGCCCAGGTTCAGGCGTACATCATGTCTCACCAGTACGAAAGCCTTTTGAAGAAGGCTAACTTCAAGGGCTCGAGGGCACCTCTCAAGTAAGAGCTTATGTCGAAGGAAGACTACATCGAGATGCAGGGTGAGGTTCTCGAGAATCTCCCCAATGCGACCTTCAGGGTCAAACTTGAAAATGGTCACGTAGTACTCGGCCACATCTCCGGAAAGATGCGGATGCACTACATCCGGATCCTACCGGGCGACAAGGTGACGGTGCAGTTGACGCCGTATGATTTGAGCAGGGCCCGGATCGTATTCCGAGCGAAATAACAGATTAGTAGTTAGGAGCTAGAAATGAGAGTTCAAGCATCGGTCAAGCGTCTTTGCAGAAACTGCAAGATTGTCCGTCGCAAAGGTGTCGTTCGCGTGATCTGTACCGATCCGCGTCACAAGCAGCGTCAGGGTTGATGCGGTCACCCGCATTCTTTATAATTTAATGTTTAGCATTTTGGGGTGAACGCATGGCCCGCATTGCAGGGGTAAACATTCCCAACCACAAGCACACCGAGATCGCTCTTACCGCGATTTTCGGTATCGGACGTACTCGTGCACAGCAAATCTGTGACGCGGCCAACGTCGGTCGTTCGGCCAAGATCAAGGATCTCACCGAGTCCGACATGGAACGGCTCCGCGACGAAGTCGCGAAGTTCACCGTCGAAGGTGACCTGCGCCGTGAAGTGACTATGAGTATCAAGCGCCTCATGGATCTGGGGTGCTATCGCGGGGTGCGCCATCGTCGTGGTCTGCCCCTTCGTGGCCAGCGCACGCGTACCAATGCCCGTACCCGCAAGGGTCCGCGCAAGGCGATCGCCGGCAAGAAGTAATCAGGGATAAGACATGGCAAAGACTGCTGCGAAGGTTCGCAAGAAGATCAAGAAGAACGTGGCCGAGGGTATCGCCCACGTCCACGCTTCTTTTAACAACACGATCATCACGATCACCGATCGCCAGGGCAATGCGCTCTCCTGGGCTACCTCCGGTGGCGCTGGCTTCAAGGGCTCTCGCAAGAGTACCCCGTTTGCCGCGCAGGTTGCTGCTGAAGCAGCCGGTAAGGTGGCCGTCGAGTGCGGCATCAAGAATCTGGAAGTGCGTGTCAAGGGCCCTGGCCCTGGCCGCGAGTCGAGCGTGCGCGCCCTGAACGCGCTGGGTATCAAGATCACCACGATCACCGATATCACGCCGATCCCGCATAACGGTTGCCGCCCGCCGAAGAAGCGTCGCATCTGACAAGGAGTTGAACAGTGGCTCGTAATCTTGACCCCAAGTGCCGTCAGTGCCGTCGTGAGGGTGAGAAGCTCTTCCTGAAGGGCGAAAAGTGTTTTACCGACAAGTGCGCGATTGAACGTCGCTCGTACGCTCCTGGTCAGCACGGCCAGAAGTCCGGCCAGCGTCTGTCCGGTTATGGCGTGCAGCTGCGTGAAAAGCAGAAGATCCGTCGTCTGTACGGCGTTCTCGAGCGTCAGTTCCGCAAGACCTATGCCGAAGCTGATCGCCGCAAGGGTCAGACCGGTGAGAACCTGCTGCAGCTGCTGGAAGGCCGTCTGGATGCTGTCGCCTACCGCATGGGTTTTGGTGCCTCCCGCGCTGAAGCTCGTCAGGTCGTGCGTCACAACGGCGTGCTGGTCAACGGCAAGCGGGTCAACATCCCGTCTTACACCGTTCGTCCGGGCGACGAGATCCAGCTGACCGACAGCGCTCGTAATCAGCTGCGCGTCAAGGCTGCGCTCGAAGCCGCTGATTCCCGCGGTTTCCCGGAATGGCTGTCGGTTGACGCCAAGGCTGGTAAGGGCACGCTGAAGGCTTATCCGCAACGTGCGGAGCTGCCGGCGACCCTGAACGAAGGTCTGGTAGTCGAACTGTATTCGCGTTAATGGTAGTCGCGCCGGGTTCGGCGCGACGCTACAGAAGGATTGTCGATGCAAAGTAATGCTCTGCTGAAACCGCGCATCATTGAGGTGCAGAACGTTTCGCCGGTGCACGCTCGCGTGACGATGGAGCCGTTTGAGCGCGGTTTCGGTCATACGCTGGGCAATGCGCTCCGGCGGATTCTGCTTTCCTCTCTGCCGGGCTACGCGCCGACGGAAGTGTCGATCGAGGGCGTACTGCACGAGTACTCGACGCTGGATGGCGTTCGGGAAGACGTGGTCGACCTCTTGTTGAACCTCAAGGGTGTTGTGCTCAAGCTGCACGGTCGTAATGAAGCGACGCTTTCTCTGGTCAAGTCCGGTGAAGGTGTGGTGACTGCTGCGGACATTGAGGTTACGCATGATGTCGAAGTGATCAATCCCGACCACGTGCTCGCGCACCTGGCGCCGGGTGGCAAGCTTGACCTGCAGATCAAGGTCGAGCAGGGTCGTGGCTACGTTCCTGGCAATCAGCGTCCTGCTGCCAGCGAGTCCAAGGCCATCGGCCGGATCGTGCTGGACGCTTCGTTCAGCCCTGTTCGTCGTGTGAGCTACTCGGTCGAGAGCGCTCGTGTCGAGCAGCGTACCGACCTTGATCGTCTGGTTCTCGATATCGAGACCAATGGTGCGGTTGATCCGGAAGAGGCTGTCCGCTTTGCGGCTCGTGTGCTGATGGACCAGCTGTCGGTATTTGCTGATCTGGAAGGTACGCCGACTGCGGTGGAAGCACCGAAGGCTCCGGCGATCGACCCGATTCTGCTGCGCCCGGTCGATGATCTCGAGCTCACCGTTCGTTCGGCGAACTGCCTCAAGGCTGAGAACATCTACTACATCGGTGATCTGATCCAGCGCACCGAAACCGAACTGCTCAAGACGCCCAACCTGGGCCGCAAGTCGCTGAACGAGATCAAGGAAGTCCTTGCCTCGCGCGGTCTGACGCTGGGCATGAAACTTGAAAACTGGCCGCCGGCCGGGCTGGAAAAGCTCGGTTGAGCGTAACGAAGAAGAGGTAATTACAAATGCGTCACCGTAACGGTCTTCGCAAGCTCAACCGCACCAGCAGCCACCGTCAGGCGATGCTGCGCAACATGGCGAACTCCCTGCTCCGTCACGAAGTCATCAAGACCACCGTGCCGAAGGCCAAGGAGCTCCGCAAGGTTGTTGAGCCCCTGATCACCCTCGGCAAGAAGCCGAGCCTGGCAAACCGCCGTCTTGCTTTCGATCGCCTCCGCGATCGTGAGATCGTCGTCAAGATCTTTGACGAGCTGGGTCCGCGCTTCTCCGCCCGCAATGGCGGCTACCTGCGTATCCTGAAATGCGGTTTCCGTGATGGCGACAACGCACCGATGGCGTTTGTCGAACTGCTGGACCGCCCGGAAGTTGAAGTTGCTGCTGCTCCCGAAGGTGAGCAAGCCGCTGCTTGATGCAGGTCGGTTAGTTGTTAGCAAGAAAGCCAGCTTATGCTGGCTTTTTTGTTTTTGGGGCGACCGGATGGTCGTGCCGGGGTTGGCCCGGGTGGTTGTTAGTGCGCCGTAAGCCCCCGGCAAACTCACCTTCCCCCAGCCGCTTAGCTCGCTAACCATAGTGTCCACTACGCTTAGAAGTGGACACTTCCATGACCATCACCCA
>NZ_BSPX01000036.1:0-47952 GCF_030161255.1 Zoogloea oryzae | reverse complement strand
CCAGATCCACCCGCGCCGCCGGCACATCCCGGTTAAAGCGCCCGAGCGCCGCCAGCAACGGCCCCGCCAGAGGCACCGAGCTCGAATGCAGCAGGCGCAGCACGCCCGCCTCGCCCCGCGCCAGCGCCCGGGTGTCGTCCGCCGCGCTGGCCAGCTCCGCATCCATCCCCGCCACCCGCGCCCGGAACAGCTCGCCACCCGGCGTGAGCCGCACGCCCCGCGCCTCGCGCACGAAGAGCGTCACCCCGAGCTCCTCCTCCAGCGCCGCGATCTGCCGACTCAAGGCCGGCTGCGCCACAAACAGCCCGGCGGCCGCCAGAGAGAAATTGCCGGCCTCCGCCACGGCCAGGAAATAGCGGATCTGCCTGAAGCTAATCATTCTTTAATGTAATAGGTAGGCGATTAATTCGATATTGGCGTTATAGCACGCCCGCCACCACACTCGGGGGGTCGTTCAACACCGGATCGCCCCCATGCCTGCCACGCCGCTGCTCACCCTCGACACCCTGTTCAGCACCAGCCCGCTCGCGCTGCTCGGCGTCTTCGCCGTGCTCACCGTGGCCTACGCCATCTTTTCGCTGGTCGGTTTCGGCACCGGCCTCATCGCCTCCACGCCCCTCGCCTGGGCCATGCCGGTGACGCGCATCGTGCCGCTGCTGGCCCTGCTCGACGCCACCAGCGCCATGCAACGGGGCTACACCCTGCGCAGCCAGGTGGACCGCGCCGCCCTCTTGCGCCTCGTGCCCGGCATGGCCCTCGGCCAGACCATCGGGGTGGCGCTGCTGCAGGTGCTGCCCGTCTCGCTGATGGCCGCCCTGCTCGGCGGCTTCGTGATGGCCTACGGCGCCTGGAGCCTGCGCAGCAGCGCCCCCCGCAGCCAGCCGCCGGCCGGCGCCGCGTGGGTCTGGGGCATCGGCGGCGGCGTGCTCGGCGGGCTGTTCGGCAGCGGCGGCTTCGTCTATGCCACCTATCTGCAGGCCCGCCTGCCCGAGCGCAACGCCTTTCGCGCCACCCAGGCCGTGCTGATCGCCATCTCCACCCTGTGGCGCGTCGCCCTGTGCGCCGCCACCGGCCTCATCGACGGCCCGCTGCTGCTCACCGCGCTCATCCTGCTGCCCGCCACCCACCTGGGCAACCGCCTCGCCGGACGGGTGGACAAGCGCCTGTCGGTGGAAGGCTTCCGGCGGGTGCTCAACGGGCTGCTGATCGCCTCCGGCCTCGCCCTCGTGGCGCGGACCGAGAGCGGATATCTGCTCCGGCTGCTGTCCTGGTAGCGGGACGAGGGCAAAGCGGCGCGCTGCGTCGGATCGTCGCGGCGCAGCAATTCCTTCGACATAAAACCCATGCCATATCAAGCCTTTAGCTCATTTCAAAAGATGAAACAGGCTTGACCTGGGTCAAAAGCCCTACAAACCGTGTGGATATTATCCCTGCGGTTTTCATCTGATTGAAACATTCAAAAGGGAGATCACACATGTACAAGAAAATCGCCGCCTGCACCGTTGCCGCCCTCGCCGCCCTGTCCGCCGGCGCCGTCCAGGCCCAGGAAAGCCCGTGGATGGTGCGCGCCCGCGCCGTCTATCTGAGCTGGGACAACGGCAACGCCGACGGCCTGCAGAACGCCGGTGTCGGTACCGTCAGCGCCGACAAGCGCTGGATCCCGGAAGTGGACATCAGCTACTTCTTCACCAAGAACATCGCCGCCGAGCTGGTCCTGACCTACCCGCAGGACGTGGACATCAAGACCGCCGCGCTGGGTGGCATCGGCCACGTGCAGGCCCTGCCGCCGTCCCTGCTGCTGCAATACCACTTCACCGACCTGGGCGCCTTCAAGCCCTATGTGGGCCTGGGCCTCAACTACACCATCTTCACCAAGGACAGCTTCAACACCGCCCTGGGCAAGGTGTCGGTGGATGGCAGCTCCTGGGGCCTCGCCGCCCAGGTGGGCATGGACTACGCGATCGACAAGAAGTGGTCGATCAACCTCGACGCCAAGTACATCCAGATGGACACCGACGTGAAACTCGGCGGCACCAAGATCGGCAAGCTCGACCTGAACCCGATCACCTACGGCGTGGGCATCGGCTACCGCTTCTGAGCGCGCAGCGCAGTCAGCCGAAGGGCGCCCGATGGGCGCCTTTTTCATGGCTTGCGAACTTCGCGCCGCAGCGCGCGGGCGTCAGCCGGCCGGCGCGACGGCCAGGACGGTGAGGCGGATGGCGTGGCCTTCGGGGGTCTGCCAGTCGATCTGCTGGCCGATGGAGAGGCCGAGCAGCGCGCTGCCGGCGGGCGAGAAGATCGAGACCTTGCCTTCGGCGGCGCTGGCTTCGTGAGGCCAGGCGAGGGTGAGTTCGTATTCGCGGCCGGAGGTTTCCTCGCGGAAACGGGCGCGGCGGCTGAGGGTAATGAGGTGGTCGGGGGCGGTGTCGACGACGGTGGCGCGGGCGAGTTCGTCGCGCAAGCCGTCCAGATCGCTGCGGCCGCGGTTCGGCGGCATGGCGAGCAGCATTTCGAGGCGATCCAGGTCGCAGGCGGTGACGATGATCTCGGGTTTCATGAGGTTTCCTCTTGCGGTTGGTGGCTGGCCCGTCGTGGATCGACGCGCCAAAGAAAATGGCCGAATCGTCGCGGGGCGATTCGACCACTCGGAAACCAGCCGGCGGGGCGGGATGTTCGCCCCCGCTACGGTCTGTCCGTAAAGACAGACCACGCAGGGGGCGGACGGTTCCTCAACCGTAGATCTTGCACATCAGGGGCGACACGGTGTTGTGGCTGAAGCGCCCGAG
The DNA here is from genome assembly GCF_030161255.1 of Zoogloea oryzae. Lineage (NCBI taxonomy): Bacteria > Pseudomonadati > Pseudomonadota > Betaproteobacteria > Rhodocyclales > Zoogloeaceae > Zoogloea > Zoogloea oryzae. The sequence continues at coordinate 45,166 of NZ_BSPX01000036.1, read as the reverse complement.
CAGAAAGAAGAACACGCACACCAGCGCCAGGCCGATGACCCGGCGCCGGTTGCGCTGCCACCAGGCACGCAGGGTGGCGCGGTCCATCGTCACACCTTGAGGAAGTGTTCGCGGTAGTAGCGCAGTTCGGCGATGGATTCGAGGATGTCGTCCAGGGCCTTGTGGGCGCCCTTCTTCTCGAGGCCCTTGTACACATCCGGGCGCCAGCGGCGGCAGAGCTCCTTGAGGGTGGAGACATCCAGGTTGCGGTAGTGGAAGTAGCCTTCGAGGGTGGGCATGTAGCGGGCCATGAAGCGGCGGTCCTGGCCGATGGAGTTGCCGCACATGGGGGTGGTGCGCGAGGGCACGTACTGCTTCATGAACTCGAGGTAGGTGGCTTCGGCTTCGGCTTCGCTGATGGTGGAGGCCTTGACCCGCTCGATGAGGCCAGAGCGGCCGTGGGTGTTCTTGTTCCACTCGTCCATGCCGTCGAGCACCGCGTCGGTCTGATGCACGGCGATCACCGGGCCTTCGGCCACCACGTCGAGGTTGCTGTTGGTGACGACCATCGCCATCTCGATGATGCGGTCGCTGTCGGGTTCGAGGCCGGTCATTTCCATGTCCAGCCAGATGAGGTGATTCTGGTCCTGTGCCATAATCGGCTCGCTTTATCGGTAAAGGCGCGATTCTACGCCGTTGCCGCCCGTTTCCGCCGCCCTGCAGGCGCGCTGCGCCCTTCTGCAGCGCCCTTATGCAGCACCTGTTTCGCCGGTGCGTGTTTCCCGGATTTGCCCGTCGTCTTCACCCCATCCTCAGCCTCGATCCGTACCTGATGAACGCCAGCAGTTTCTCCGCCCTGTTCCTTGTTGCCCTCGGTGCCGGCCTGCTCGTGCGCCTGTGGCTGGCCACGCGCCAGATGCGCCATGTGGCCGCCCACCGGGGCGCGGTGCCGGCCCCGTTTGCCGCCCGCATCACCCTGGACGCCCACACCAAGGCGGCCGATTACACCGTGGCGCGGGTGCGCCTGGGGGTGGTGGATCTGCTGATCTCGGCGGCGTTGATGGTGGTGCTTACCGTGGGGGGCGGGCTGCAGGCGCTGCATGATCTGGCCGGGCGCTTCTTCGACACGGGCAGCCTCGCCCACGGGGTGGCTTTCATCGCCACCGTGGCGGTGCTGTCGTGGCTCATCGATCTGCCGCTCACCATTTACCGCAGCTTCGGGCTGGAGGCGCGCTTCGGCTTCAACCGGCTCACGCCGGGGCTGTTCGTGGCCGACACGCTCAAGGGCGCGGCCCTGTCGGCCGTCATCGGCCTGCCGCTGATCGCCTTCGTGCTGTGGCTGATGGCCGCCATGGGCAGCCTGTGGTGGTTTTACGTCTGGGCCTTCTGGCTGGTGTTCAACCTGCTGGTGATGCTGATCTACCCGACCTTCATCGCGCCGCTGTTCAACAAGTTCAAGCCGCTGGACGACGGCGCCCTGAAGACGCGCATCGAGGCGCTGCTCACCCGCTGTGGCTTCCGCCTGTCGGGCCTGTTCGTGATGGACGGCTCCAAGCGCTCGGCCCACGGCAACGCCTACTTCACCGGCTTTGGCGCCGCCAAGCGCATCGTCTTCTTCGACACCCTGCTCGACAAGCTCTCCCCCGCCGAGGTCGAGGCCGTGCTGGCCCACGAGCTCGGCCATTATCACCATCACCACATCTGGAAGCGCCTCGCGGTGATCGGCGCCGGCAGCCTGGCCTTCTTCGCGCTGCTGGGCCATCTGGCCGGGCAGGCGTGGTTCTTTGAAGGGCTGGGGATGCAGGCCAGCGGCACCGCGCCGACGCTGGTGCTGTTTGCCCTGGTGCTGCCGGTGTTCACCTTTCCGCTCACCCCGCTGATGAGCCGTTGGTCGCGCAAGCACGAGTTCGAGGCCGACGCCTACGCCGCCAGCCACGCCCCGGCGGCCGAGCTGGTGAGCGCGCTGGTCAAGCTCTACCGGGACAACGCCTCCACGCTCACGCCCGATCCGGTGTATTCCAGCGTGTACGACTCCCATCCCCCCGCGGCGATCCGCATCGCCCGTCTGCAGGAACTCGCCCGTTGAAAACCACCGGCACCCTCATCGCCGCCTTCGGGCGCCAGTACGAAGTTAGAACCGACGACGGCGAAATCCTGCTGTGCGTGCCCCGGGGCAAGAAGAGCGTGTTCGCCTGCGGAGACCGGGTTCAGGTGGCCAGCACCGGCCCCGGCCAGGGCGTGATCGACAAGCTGATCGAGCGCACCAGCCTGCTCTACCGCTCGGATGCGTGGCGCCAGAAGCTGATCGCCGCCAACGCCACCCAGGTGGTGATGGTGGTGGCCACCGAGCCGAGCTTTTCGGATGAGTTTGTGTCGCGCTGCGTGTGCGCCGCCGAAGACCAGCACGTGAAGGTGCTGATCGTCCTCAACAAGACTGACCTGCCCGCCGGGCTGGAAGACGCGCGGGCGCGCCTTGCCACCTTTTCGGCGCTGGGCTACCCGGTGCTGGAACTGTCGGCGCTGGATGACGTGGAGGCGCTGCGAGCCCGCCTGATCGGCGAGACCAGCCTGCTGGTGGGGCAATCGGGGATGGGTAAATCAACCCTGACCAACGCCCTGATCCCGGAAGCCCGGGCCGAGACGCGGGAGATATCGGAGGTGCTGGATACCGGCAAGCACACCACCACCTTCGCCCGGCTGTACCCGCTGCCCGAAGGCGGCGGCATCATCGACAGCCCGGGGATGCAGACCTTCGGGCTGGTGCATCTGAGCTCCGAAGCGCTCGAGGCGAGCTTTCCGGAGTTTCGGCCCTATGCGGGCCAGTGCCGCTTCCGCGACTGCCGCCACGACACCGAGCCGGGCTGCGCCCTGCGCGAGGCGGCTGACGCCGGCAAGATCGACGCCCGCCGGCTGAGGCAGTTTCTGGAGTTCCGCGCCGAGTGCGAGAGCGCCCGGCGTCAGGCCCAGGGCTGGTAAGGCTTAAAGCTGCTCGCCCGCGTCCAGCCAGTCGGGGTTGGGCAGCTCGTCGAAGGCGTGGCCGAGGGCCTCGCTCCAGCGGTTGCGGATCATCGCGAAGTATTCGTTCTTGGCGTCGATGCTGATGTGCGAAGCGATCTTCAGCTCGTTGGTCTTGAGGATTGTCAGATCCAGCGGCACGCCCACCGAGAGGTTGGAGCGGATCGTCGAATCCATCGAGATCAGCGCCAGCTTGGCCGCTTCGTCGAGGCTGGTGTAACGCTTCACCACGCGGTCGATGATGGGCTTGCCGTACTTGGATTCGCCGATCTGGAAGTACGGGGTGTCGGGCGTGGCCTCGATGAAGTTGCCGGCGGCGTAGATGTGGAACAGGCGCGGCTGCTCGGTGCCGATCTGGCCACCGAGGATCAGCGCCGCGGTGAAGTCGATGCCGAAGTTCTTCAGCGCCTCGGCGTCACGGCGATGCACTTCGCGCAGCATCTCGCCCACGTGGCGGGCCGCCTCGAACATGTTGGGCACCGACCAGAGGTTCTCGCGCCCGTCCTGGGCGGCCATGGCTTCCCGCAGCATCGACACGAGCTGCTGGGTGATCGCCAGGTTGCCGGAGCTCATCAGCACCAGCACGCGCTCGCCAGGGCGCTGGAAAATGCTCGTCTTGCGGAAGGTGTTGATGTGGTCGACGCCGGCGTTGGTACGGGAGTCCGACAGGAACACCATACCCGCGTCGAGCAGCATGCTGACACAGTAGGTCATGGGAAGCCTCGGGGGGAAATCGGGTCGTGAAGATGAGTGGCGGTGCAGGAACGCACCGCCGGCGTGTGTTGCATGCCTGGCCGGACGGAGGCGCGGACGCCTCCGGCGGCTTCAGCCCTGCAGGAGCTGCAGGATGGACTTAATCTCGGTGCGGACGGACACCAGCTGCTCGCGCAGGCTGACGGACTCCTCCGCATCCTCGCGCTTGCGGGCCGCCATCTCGTCGAGGCGGTTGCGCGCCCCGGAGATGGTGAAGCCGTCCTGATACAGCAGTTCACGGATCCGGCGGATCAGCAGCACCTCGTGGTGCTGGTAATAACGCCGGTTTCCGCCCCGCTTGACCGGGCGCAGCTGGGTGAATTCCTGCTCCCAGTAGCGCAGCACATGGGGTTTGACCCCGCACAGGTCGCTCACCTCACCGATGGTGAAGTAACGTTTGGCGGGGATGGGCGGCAGCTCTGCAGCTGCCGGGGCATCACTTTGCGACATCGCTCAGTTGCTCCACATTGGCCTTCAGCTTCTGGCTGGCGTGGAAAGTCACCACGCGCCGGGCCGTGATCGGAATCTCTTCGCCGGTTTTGGGATTGCGACCCGGCCGCTGGGGCTTCTCGCGCAACTGGAAGTTGCCGAAGCCCGAGAGCTTGACGCAGTCGCCCCGCTCCAGTGCCAGCCGGATCTCCTCGAAGAAGCACTCCACCATGTCCTTGGCTTCGCGCTTGTTGAGGCCAACCTGTTCAAAAAGCATGTCGGCGAGTTCCGCCTTGGTCAGAGTTGCTGCCATGACGCGTCAACCCCTGAGTTTCGCGCCGAGATTTTCCTCGGCATGACGGGTCAACAAAACCATCGCGGCATCCACTTCTGCATCCTCCAGGGTTCGCTGAGTTTCTTGCATAACTACGCGGAAAGCAAGGCTTTTCCGGCCGGGCTCGATACCTTTACCCTGGTATTGATCGAACAGTTCGACCCGCTGGACGATGGCCGGCGCGACTGCCTCAAGGCCTTCGAGCAGGCTCGCAGAAGCCACCGCCTGATCGACCACCAGGGCCAGATCGCGGGTGACCGCCGGGAAGCGCGAGACCTCGCGATAAGCGGGCATCACGGTATCGAGCATGGCATTGAGTTCGATCTCGAAGACCACCGGCGCAGTGCCCAGCTCGTAACGCTGGACCCAGATCGGGTGGAGTTCGCCGATGAAGCCGATCTCACGGCCGTCGAGCACCACGCGGGCCGAGCGCCCCGGATGCAGCGCCGGATGGGTGGCGCGCTCGAACTTGGCGACGCGCGGCAGCAGCAGCGCTTCGAGATCCGCCTTGGCGTCGAAGAAATCCACGTTGCGGTTGGCCTCGCCCCATTGCTCGGGCTTGGCGAAGCCGGCAGCCAGGGCCGCCAGGCGGATCGGCTGATGGAAGCCTTCAACCGGCTGACCGGCAGCGTCACGCTTGAAGCAGCGACCGATCTCGAACACGCGGACGCGGTTGGTCTGGCGCTTGCGGTTGGTGACCACATTGGCCACCAGACCACCGATCAGGCTGGAGCGCATCACGCTCATCTGGCTGGCGATCGGGTTGGCGAGGCGCACCGGATCGGTGTTGCCCGCGAAATCCTTCTCCCAGGCTTCTTCGACAAAGGCGAAGTTGATGACTTCCTGATACTCGCGGCCGGCCACCAGACGACGCACCGACATGGTGTCGCGCTTCGCTTCGGGCCGCGGCAGCATGGTGATCGGGCCGCGCGGGGCGTGGGTCGGGATGTTGTCGTAGCCGTGCAGACGGGCGATCTCTTCGATCAGATCCTCCTCGATCTCCACGTCGAAGCGGTAGGACGGCGGCGTGACGATGAAGTCGTCGCCGTCGCGCACCACGTCGAGCTCGAGGCGCCGGAACATCTCGGCCACGTCGTCGGCGCCGAGCTGGATGCCCAGCACGCGGCGCACGCGGCTGGCGCGCAGGCGGATCGGCGCGCGCTGGGGCAGCTTGTCGGCCACGACGGCCTCGACCACCGGGCCGGGCTGGCCGCCGCAGATGTCGAGGATCAGGCGCGTGGCGCGCTCGATGGCCTTGGGCGCGAGGGCGAAGTCGACGCCGCGTTCGAAGCGGTAAGACGCATCCGACGAGAAACCGTAGGCGCGGGCGCGGCCGGCGATGGCGTCGGGCGCGAAGAAGGCGCTCTCGAGGAACAGATCGGTGGTGTCGAGGGTGATCCCGCTCTCCTCGCCACCCATCACGCCGGCCATGGCCAGCGCGCGGCTGTCGTCGGCGATCAGGAGCGTATCCGCGGCCGGCGTGATCGTCTGACCGTTGAGAAGCAGCAGTTGCTCGCCCGCCTTGGGCAGACGGGCGTGGATCGCACCGTTCAGCTTGGCGTCGTCAAAGGCGTGCAGCGGCTGGCCGAGTTCGAGCATCACGTAGTTGGTGACGTCCACCAGCGCGCTGATCGAGCGGATGCCGCTCCGCGCAAGGCGCTGCTTCATCCATTCGGGCGTCGGGGCCTTGGCGTCGACACCGCGGATCACCCGGCCGCAGTAGCGCGGGCAGGCTTCGGGGGCATCGAGCACCACCGCGCGGGTCGCGTCGATGGTCGGAGCGACGGGTTCGCACACCGGCAGGCTGAGGGCCGCGCCGGTGAGGCCGGCCACTTCGCGGGCGATGCCGGAGAGGCTCAGGCAGTCGGCCCGGTTGGGAGTCAGCTTGATGGTGAACAGGGTGTCGTTGAGGGCGAGGTATTCGCGCAGGTCGGTGCCGACCGGGGCATCCTCGGGCAGCACCAGCAGGCCGCTGCTCTCTTCGGAGATACCCAGCTCCTTGGCCGAGCACAGCATCCCGAAGGACTCGACACCGCGCAGTTTGGCCGCCTTGATGCCGAAACCGGCCAGATCGGCGCCCACCAGCGCGCACGGGATCTTGATGCCGGCCGCCGCGTTGGGCGCGCCGCAGACGATCTGCAGCAGCTCGCCCTGCCCCGCGTCCACCTTGCAGACGCGCAGCTTGTCGGCGTTGGGGTGCTTCTCGGCTTCGACGATCTGGGCAACCACGACTTTGGAGAACACGGCGGCGACGCCGTCCTGTTCTTCCACTTCCAGCCCCGCCATGGTGAGCAAATGCCCGAGCTGGTCCGAATCCAGCGCCGGACTGACGAAACTGCGCAACCAGAGTTCTGAGAATTGCATGGCTTGGGCTTACCTGAATTGACCGAGGAAACGAAGATCGCCTTCGAAGAAAAGGCGCAGGTCATTGACGCCGTAACGCAGCATCGTGAGACGGTCCGGCCCCATGCCGAAGGCAAAGCCGGTGTAACGCTCGGGGTCGATGCCGCCGTAGCGCAGCACGTTCGGATGGACCATGCCGCAGCCTGCAATCTCCAGCCAGCGGCCCTTCATCGAACCGCTCATGAAGGCCACGTCGATCTCGGCGGACGGTTCGGTGAACGGGAAGAAGGACGGACGGAAACGCACCTGCAGATCGTCGCTCTCGAAGAAGCTGCGCAGGAAATCGGCAACCACGCCCTTCAGGTCGGCAAAGCTGACCGACTCGCCCACCCACAGGCCTTCGACCTGGTGGAACATCGGCGAGTGCGTGGCGTCGGAGTCGACGCGATAGACGCGGCCCGGCGCGATCACGCGCAGCTCGGGCATCGTCGGCTTGTCCTGGTGGGCGGCCACGTGGGCCTGCATCGCGCGGATCTGCACCGGGCTGGTGTGCGTACGCAGCAGCACGCCTTCACCGTTTTCCAGGTAGAAGGTGTCGTGCATCGACCGGGCCGGGTGGTTGGCCGGGGTGTTCAGCGCGGTGAAATTGTAGAAATCCGTCTCGATTTCAGGGCCTTCGGCCACATCGAAACCGATGGAGCGGAACAACTGCTCGACCCGTTCGAGGGTCCGCACGACCGGGTGCAGGCCGCCCAGACCGGCGCCACGACCCGGCAGGGTGACGTCCAGCGCCTCGGCTGCAAGCTGGGCTTCGAGGGCAGCCTGTTGCAGCGCATCCCGGCGCGCATTGAGCAGCGCTTCGATGGCCGTCTTGGCCTTGTTGATCTCGGCACCGGCGGCCTTGCGGGCTTCCGGATCGAGCTTGCCGAGGCCCTTGAGGAGTTCGGTGAGCGAACCGCCCTTGCCGAAATAGCGCGCCTTCGCGGCTTCGAGGGAAGCGCTGTCAGCGACCGCGGCGAAAGCGGCGCCGGCTTCCTCGACGAGTTGATCGAGTTGATCCATTTTTCAGTCTTATCCCGGGTTCAGGACAAAAAAAAGGAGGCCAGGCCTCCTTTTTTCGTGCTGCGGAAACTTACGCAGCGAGCTTGGCCTTGGCTTGTTCGGCGAGCGCCGCAAAAGCGGGCTTGTCAAACACGGCCAGATCGGCCAGAACCTTGCGGTCCACTTCGATGGAAGCCTTCTTCAGGCCGTTCATGAAGCGGCTGTAGGTCAGACCGACTTCACGCGCAGCGGCGTTGATACGGGCGATCCACAGGGCACGGAACTGACGCTTGCGCTGACGACGGTCACGGTAGGCATATTGCCCAGCCTTCATCACCGCCTGCTTGGCGATCCGGTATACGTTCTTGCGACGGCCGCGGTAACCCTTGGCTTGGTCGAGGACTTTTTTGTGACGGGCACGTGCGGTTACACCGCGTTTAACTCGGGGCATTGCGTTCTCCTAGATCAGGCGTAGGGCATCATGGCGCGGATGGACTTTTCGTCCGCAGCGTGAACGGCAGTCATGCCGCGCAGCTGGCGCTTGCTCTTGGTCGTCTTCTTGGTCAGGATGTGGCGCTTGAACGCCTGCGAACGCTTGATGCTACCGCTAGAGCGGATCTTGAACCGCTTGGCGGCCCCGCTCTTGGTCTTCATCTTGGGCATGAAGTACTCCAGCTTATGTCATGGCCCCGGGTGGTTTTCGACTTCCGAAAACGCTTCAACAACCCGTCACCACTTGTTTCCGGCGGACTATCTTGTCCGCCGTATTCCGGCACCCTGCGATACCGGGAATCCTGCGAAGCCGCTTAGTGCTTCTTCTTCGGCGCGATGACCATGATCATCTGGCGCCCTTCCATCTTCGGCATCTGCTCGACCTGACCGATCTCTTCCAGATCGTTCTTGACGCGCTCGAGCTGACGCATGCCGAATTCCTGGTGAGCCATTTCACGGCCACGGAAACGGAGGGTCACCTTCGCCTTGTCACCTTCGTTCAGGAACTTGATGAGGTTACGCAGCTTGATCTGGTAGTCGTTCTCGTCCGTACCCGGACGGAGCTTCACTTCCTTGACCTGAATCTGCTTCTGCTTCTGCTTGGCTTCGTGGGCCCGCTTGGCTTCTTCGTACTTGTACTTGCCAAAGTCCATCAAGCGGCACACAGGCGGCTTGGCCATCGGTGCGATCTCGACGAGATCCACACCGGCTTCATCCGCTGCTTCCAGGGCAGCACGCAAAGTGACGATGCCGATCTGCTCACCGTCCTCACCTGTCAAACGCACCTCCGGCGCATTGATTTCGCCGTTGACGCGCAGCTTCTTATCCTGAGCGATGGTTTAATTCTCCAAAAAAACAAAAAGTTAGGCCGTGCCAGCGAACGTGGAAATTTCACGCTGCCAACGCTCGACAACCGTATCGAGGGACAATTGGCCGAGGTCTTGATTACCCCGGGCGCGCACGGCCACCACACCAGCTGCCTTTTCCTTGTCACCAACAACAAGCAGATAAGGCAGCTTACGTACGCTATGTTCGCGTATTTTATAAGTAATTTTCTCGTTGCGCAAATCGGCCTCGACGCGGAAGCCCTTGGCACGCAGCGCCTTGACCACATCCGTGACGTAATCGGCCTGCGCCTCGGAGATGTTCAGCACCACCGCCTGCACCGGCGACAGCCACAGGGGCAGCGCACCGGCGTGGTTTTCGATCAGGATGCCGATGAAGCGCTCCAGCGAACCGAGGATCGCCCGGTGCAGCATGACGGGGCGGCGGCGGCCATTATCTTCAGTCACGTACTCCGCATCGAGGCGCTCCGGCAGCACGAAGTCGAGCTGCATGGTGCCGCACTGCCACGAGCGCCCGAGGGCGTCCTTGACGTGGTATTCGATCTTCGGGCCGTAGAAGGCGCCCTCACCCGGCAGCTCTTCCCACTGGTGACCGGAGGCCGCCAGTGCTTCGCGCAGACCGGATTCAGCCTTGTCCCAGATCTCGTCGCTACCAGCGCGCTTTTCGGGGCGCAGGGACAACTTAACCGCCACATCGGTGAAGCCGAAATCTCGATACACGCGGGAAAGCAGCTCGTTGAAGGCGGTGACCTCGGACACGATCTGGTCTTCGGTACAGAAGATGTGGGCGTCGTCCTGCACGAAACCGCGCACGCGCATCAGGCCGTGCAGCGCGCCGGAGGGCTCGTTGCGATGGCAGGAGCCAAATTCGGCAAGGCGCAGCGGCAGATCGCGGTAGGAATGCAGGCCGTGGTTGTAGATCTGGACGTGACCCGGGCAGTTCATCGGCTTGATCGCGTAATCGCGCTTTTCCGATTCAGTGGTGAACATGTTGTCCCGGTAGTTGTCCCAGTGGCCGGAGCGCTCCCACAGCTGGCGATCCATCACCAGCGGGGTCTTCACCTCCTGGTAGCCGGCATCGGTGAGCACGCGGCGCATGTACTGCTCGATCTGCTGCCAGAGGGTCCAGCCATGGGGATGCCAGAACACCATGCCCGGCGCTTCATCCTGCAGGTGGAAGAGATCCAGCTGCTTGCCGAGGCGACGGTGATCGCGCTTCTCGGCTTCTTCCAGCATGTGCAGGTAGGCTTCCTGATCTTCCTTCTTCGCCCAGGCGGTGCCGTAGATGCGCTGCAGCATCTCGTTCTTCGAGTCGCCACGCCAGTAGGCACCAGCGACCTTCATCAGCTTGAAGACCTTGAGCTTGCCGGTGGACGGCACGTGAGGGCCGCGGCACAGGTCGGTGAAGTCGCCCTCGCGGTACAGCGAGACATCCTGATCCGCAGGAATCGAGGCGATGATCTCAGCTTTGTAGTGCTCGCCGAGCGACTTGAAGTAGGCCACTGCTTCGTCGCGCGGCAGCACGCTACGCTCGACCGGAAGATCACGCTTGGCGAGCTCCTGCATGCGCACTTCGATCTTCTCGAGATCTTCAGGCGTAAACGGGCGCTTGTACGAAAAATCGTAGTAGAAGCCGTTCTCGATCACCGGGCCGATGGTCACCTGGGCGTCCGGGAACAGCTCCTTCACCGCATAGGCCAGCAGGTGGGCGGTGGAGTGCCGGATGATCTCGAGGCCGTCCGCATCCTTGTCGGTGACGATCGCGAGGGCGGTATCGTTCTCGATGAGATGGGAGGTATCGACGAGCCGGCCGTCGATCTTGCCGGCCAGTGCGGCGCGGGCCAGGCCGGTACCGATGGAGGCGGCAACCTGGGCAATCGTCACGGGCTGCTCGAAACTGCGTACGGAACCGTCGGGCAAGGTGATGTTGGGCATGATGGCTCGCTCCGGGAAAATTCAGGGCAAAAAAAAAGTGCGGACGAGCCGCACTTTTTCTTTTTTGGAAAACGCCTTACAGCAGACTCGATATTACTTAGTCCTGCTTGCTGCAAGTTCGAGACATTCGCTTTCCTTCTTAGGTGTTTGGTAGGCGCGATTGGACTCGAACCAACGACCCCCACCATGTCAAGGTGGTGCTCTAACCAGCTGAGCTACGCGCCTAAGAAGCCCGCATTATAGACGAGCCCTGAAAGTTGTCAACCTTTCGTTGAGATTATCTGGATTCAGGCCACGCGGCGAGAAAACGCTCCCAGTGCGAACCCGCCAGCCGGCCGAGGGATTCACGGACGAAGGCGATCTCGGTGTCGTACTGGGCTTTGTCGAAAACGCCGCGCATCAGCTGGAAGCGCAGGAACACCAGATAGGTGTTCACCACGTCGGTCTCGCAGTAGTCGCGGATCTCGGCGATCTTCCCTTCCTGGTAGCCCTGCCACACGGCAGAGCCGTCCATGCCCAGCTTGCCGGGGAAACCCATCAGCTTGGCGAGATCGTCCAGCGGCGCGTTGGCCCGGGGCTGGTAGAGGGCCAGCAGATCCATCAGATCCAGGTGCCGGGTGTGATAGCGACCAATGTAGTTGTTCCACTTGAAATCGCGGGAGTCGGTGTAGTCGCCATCCCCCAGATCCCAGTAGCGCGGCGCACTGACGCCATGGAGCATGCCCCGGTAGTGCAGCACCGGCAGATCGAAGCCGCCGCCGTTCCACGAGACGATCTGGGGGGTGAATTTTTCGACGCCGTCGAAGAAGCGCTGGATGAGCTCGCCCTCGGTGCATTCCGGCTCGGAGAGCGAGAACACCCGGAAGTGGCTCATGTCCCGCAGGGCACAGGAGATCGTCACCACCCGCTGGAGATGGTGCGGCAGGAAATCCGTGCCATTGCTGGCGCGGCGCTGCTGGAACGCGAACTCCGCAACCTCATCCGCCCCCAGATCAGCCGGCAGGCCGTGGAGCTGGCGGATGCCCTCCACGTCGGGGATCGTCTCGATATCAAAAACAAGCGTGCTGGCCATACCGATCTTCAGGCGGGAAAGACACCGGTGGAAAGATAGCGGTCGCCCCGGTCGCAGACGATGGAGACGATCACCGCGTTCTCGAGCTGCTCGGCGAGGCGCAGCGCCACGGCCAGCGAACCACCCGACGAAATCCCGGCGAAGATGCCCTCCTCCCGCGCGAGGCGACGGGTCATCTCTTCGGCGTCCGCCTGGGAGACGTATTCGAGCTGATCGACCCGTGCCTTGTCGTAGATGCGCGGCAGATAGGCTTCCGGCCACTTGCGGATGCCGGGAATCTGCGCACCGTCCGCCGGCTGGCAGCCAACGATGCGGACTTCCGGATTCTGCGACTTGAGATACGTGGACACGCCCATGATCGTGCCGGTGGTGCCCATGCTGCTCACGAAGTGGGTGATCGCCCCACCGGTCTGTGCCCAGATCTCGGGGCCGGTCCCGTCGATGTGGGCCTGGGGATTATCCGGGTTGGCGAACTGGTCGAGGATCACGCCGCGGCCTTCGTCGCGCATGCGCTCGGCCACGTCGCGGGCGAGCTCCATGCCGCCCTCCTTGGGCGTCAGCACCAGCTCGGCACCAAAGGCGCGCATGGTCTGGCGACGCTCGATGCTCTGGTTCTCAGGCATCACGAGGATCATGCCGTAGCCGCGGATCGCCGCCGCCATCGCCAGCGCGATGCCGGTATTGCCGCTGGTGGCTTCGATCAGGGTCTGGCCGGGCTGGATCTCACTCCGGGCTTCGGCCCGCAGGATCATCGACAGCGCCGGGCGATCCTTCACCGACCCAGCCGGATTATTGCCCTCGAGCTTGGCAAGGATGACGTTGTTGCGGCCCGCGGTGATGCGCTTGAGCCGGACCAGCGGGGTCTGGCCCACGTAGTCTTCGAGAGTCTTGAATTCCATGGTTCGATTCTGTCCGATGTCGGGTGAAACGATGATAGTGAATGCCGCTCACTGACAAGCAAAGCAAGTGACGCGCCATCGCGCACCACATTGCCCCGGCCTGCATCTGCAAGCAAAAAGGGGCTTCCAGCGGAAGCCCCCGGGACGCTTTGTCGGCTTTGCGCCAGCCTTTTACGGACGGCCGATGCTCAGGTAGGTAAGGCCGGCCTGACGCGGCAGCGCCGGATCGAAGATGTTGCGACCGTCGAAGATCAGCGGGCTCTTGAGCTTGGCCTTGATGGCGTCGAAATCCGGGCTGCGGAATTCCTTCCACTCGGTGACGATCACCAGCGCGTCGGCGCCGTCGAGGGCCTGCATCGGCCGGTCGGCGTAGGTGAGGCGCGCTTCATCGCCAAAGATGCGGCGGCTCTCGTCCATCGCCACCGGATCGTAGGCCGTGACCGTTGCGCCGCGGCGGAACAGCTCGGCAATGATCACCCGGCTGGGCGCCTCGCGCATGTCGTCGGTGTTCGGCTTGAAGGCCAGGCCCCACAGGGCGAAGTGCTTGCCGGAGAGATCCTCGCCGAAGCGCGAGACGATCTTGTCCACCAGCACCAGCTTCTGGGCGTCGTTGGCATCCTCGACGGCGTTGAGTACATGCAGCGCATGGCCGGCATCGGTGCCGGTCTTGATGAGGGCCTTCACGTCCTTCGGGAAGCACGAGCCGCCGTAGCCGCAACCGGCGTACAGGAAGTGATAGCCAATGCGGGGATCGCTGCCGATGCCCTGGCGCACCAGCTCGATGTCGGCACCCAGATTCTCGGCCAGCAAGGCCAGTTCGTTCATGAAACTGATGCGGGTGGCGAGCATGGCGTTGGCGGCGTACTTGGTCAGCTCGGCGCTGCGCAGATCCATGATCAGCAGCTTCTCGTGGTTGCGCTGGAAGGGCGCGTACAGGGCCTTCATCAGGAAGATCGCCTGGTCATCCTCGGCGCCGACGACGATGCGGTCGGGACGCATGAAGTCGTCCACCGCCGCGCCTTCCTTCAGGAACTCCGGGTTGGACACCACGCTGTAGGGGATCGATGCGCCGCGGGCATCGAGCTCTTCCCGGACGGCGGCCTTGACCTTGTCGGCGGTGCCCACCGGCACGGTGCTCTTGTCGACGATGACCTTGTAGTCGGTCATGTGGCGGCCGATGGAGCGGGCTGCCGCGAGCACGTACTTGAGATCGGCCGAGCCGTCTTCATCGGGCGGCGTGCCGACGGCGATGAACTGGATGGTGCCGAACTGCACCGCTTCCTGGACGTCGGTGGTGAAGTGCAGCCGGCCGGCCGCCACGTTGCGGGCGACGACATGATCGAGACCCGGCTCGTGGATGGGGATGCCGCCTTCCTTGAGGATGCGGATCTTCTCCGGATCCAGGTCGAGGCACAGCACGTCGTTGCCCATCTCAGCAAGACAGGCCCCGGACACGAGACCCACATAACCGGTACCGACCACGGTGATTTTCATGTTTTGATTCCCGAGACGAAACTAGATAAACCGAACTGGAAACTGGCATCCGGGCGGACTGCGCCGCCTGCCAAACAACCCGCCGCAAAGGCTAGGGCGAGAGATCGAATTCTTCGGTGCGTTTGGGCGGATAGGTTTCCCAGCCGCCGCAGGCCGGACATCGCCAGTAGAACTGACGCGCCTTGAAACCACAGGCGTCGCAGCGATAGCGCGCCACCCGCCGGGTGTGGCCATGTACCAGGCCCTTCACGAGCTCGATGTCGGTACGCTGCTCGACCGGCGCGGTGAGCAGGGCAGCCTCGAGGAGCTTGTCGAGGCCCAGCAGGGTGGGGTTGCGACGCAGTTCGTCGCGCACCAGCTGATACGCCGCCTGCGGGCCTTCCTTCTGCAACTCCCACTGGAACAGCGCGTCGAGCAGATCCAGCGACGGGTATTGATCGAGGAAGCTGCGCAACAGCTGCATGCCCTGCTCCAGCTGCCCGAGGCGCCGGTAGGCGTCCATCAGACGCTCGGCCACCAGCGCGAGGTAGACCGGATTCTGGCTCTCGATCTTCTTCCAGGCCTCGAGCGCCGCCGCATCGTCGCCCCGCGCCGCGTGCAGGTCGCCCAGCAACATGCTGGCCCGCACCGACTTGCGGTTCATCTCGAGGGCACGACCAAGACTTGCAAGGCCTTCATCGAAGCGCGAATTGGCAATATCCGCGCTCGCCAGCTCGCAGTGGAAATTGGAGACCTCCTTTTCCCACAGCACGCCTTCGTGGGGCAGCGCCTCGGCGATCTCGATGGCCTTGCGCCAGTCCTTTTCCTGCTGGTAGATGTCGAGCAGGTTCTTCAGGGCGAAATCGTTCAGGCGCGTGCCACGCAGCTTGACGAAGATCGCTTCGGCGCGATCGAGCAGGCCGGCTTTCAGGAAATCCAGTCCCAGCTCGGAAAGCGCCTGCTGACGCTGCTCGTCGGAGAGGTCGTCCCGATCCACGAGGTTCTGATGCATCCGGATCGCGCGATCCGTCTCACCGCGGCGGCGGAACAGGCTGCCGAGGGCGAAATGCAGCTCGACGGTCTGGTTGTCGATCTTGACGGCCTCGATGAAGGCGTCGATCGCCTTGTCAGGCTGTTCGTTGAGCAGGAAGTTAAGGCCGGTCAGGTAAGTGCGCGGCAGCGCGCGGGACTCCCGGACCAGGTGTTTGATGTCGATCCGCGCCGCCAGCCAGCCCAGCGCAAAGAACAGCGGGAAGGCGAGAAGCCACCAGAGTTCGAATTCCATGAATCAGTAGCTCTCGGGGAGATCGGGCCCGTGGGCCAGGGGGAGCGTGTTCCGTCCTTCTGCGGGCGCCGGGCTGCCCTGCCTGCCGCGCAGGTGACCGATTTCCCGGTGCTGGCGGTAAAGCGTGGCCACCGTGGCCGTCACGCCGATCAGCACACCGATCACGACGAACAGGAGGATCACCAGCACCAGCGGCACATGCCACTCGGCGCCAAAGAAAAAGCGCAGCACGACCACGTCGTCGTTCTTGACGGCGAAGCCGAACAGCAGGAGGAACAGAAACAGGCGGAAGAGCCAGATGAGAGCGCGCATCGCGGAATTATCCCTGACGCAGACAAAAAAAAGAAGGCGGCCTGAGCCGCCTTCCTGATCGAGCCTGGGACCTCTCGGACCCCGGCACCGGTTGCGTCGCCGGGTTACCCCATCATGTCGACGCGTTCGCGCAATTCCTTGCCTGCCTTGAAATGCGGAACATACTTCTCCGGCACCTGTACCTTCTCCCCCGACTTGGGATTACGCCCGACACGGGGAGGACGGTAGTTCAAGGCAAAGCTGCCAAATCCGCGGATCTCGATGCGATCACCCCGCGACAGGGCGTCGGTCATCGCATCGAGAATCATCTTGACCGCGAACTCGGCGTCCTTCGCGACCAGCTGGGGGAAACGCTCCGCCAGCCGGGCGATGAGCTCCGACTTGGTCATGCCCGAACCGCTTACTTCTGCTCGTTGAGCTTGGCCTTCAGCAGCGCACCGAGGTTGGTGGTGCCGCTGGCAGCGGAGCCGCTGTCAGACGCCAGCTTGCTCATGGCTTCGTTCTGCTCGACCTGATCCTTGGCACGGATCGACAGGTTGATGCCGCGGGTCTTGCGGTCAACGTTGACGATCAGGGCTTCGACGGAGTCACCAACCTTCAGCAGCTGGGACAGGTCATCCACGCGGTCGCGGGAGAACTCGGACGCACGCAGGTAGCCTTCGACATCGCTGTTCAGGGCGATCACGGCGCCACGGGCATCCACGGTCTTCACGGTGCCGGTCACGAGGGTGTTCTTGTCGTGGGTGGCGATGAAGTTGGTGAACGGGTCGCCATCGAGCTGCTTGATGCCGAGGGAGATGCGCTCCTTCTCGACGTCGATGTTCAGCACCACGGCCTCGACTTCGTCGCCCTTCTTGTACTGGCGGACAGCTTCTTCGCCAGACAGGGACCACGACAGGTCGGACAGGTGAACCAGGCCGTCGATGCCGCCTTCCAGGCCGATGAACACGCCGAAGTCGGTCAGGGACTTGATCTGACCACGGACCTTGTCGCCCTTCTTGTGGTTGATGGCGAAATCGTCCCACGGGTTGGACATGCACTGCTTCATGCCCAGGGAGATACGGCGACGGTCTTCGTCGATCTCGAGGATCATCACTTCGACTTCGTCGCCCAGCTGGACAACCTTGGTCGGGTGGATGTTCTTGTTGGTCCAGTCCATTTCGGACACGTGAACCAGGCCTTCGATGCCCTGCTCGACTTCAACGAACGCACCGTAGTCGGTGATGTTGGTGACCTTGCCGAACAGACGGGTGCCCTGCGGGTAACGACGGGAGATGCCGACCCACGGATCTTCGCCCAGCTGCTTGAGGCCCAGGGAGACACGGTTCTTCTCCTGGTCGAACTTGAGCACCTTGGCTTCGAGTTCGTCGCCCACGGAGAGAACTTCCGACGGGTGACGCACACGGCGCCAGGCCAGGTCGGTGATGTGCAGCAGGCCGTCGATGCCACCCAGATCCACGAACGCGCCGTAGTCGGTGATGTTCTTGACGATACCCTTGACGACAGTGCCTTCCTTGAGGGTTTCGAGGAGCTTCTGACGCTCTTCACCCATGGAGGCTTCGAGGACGGCGCGACGGGAAACGACAACGTTGTTGCGCTTGCGGTCGAGCTTGATGACGCGGAATTCGAATTCCTTGCCTTCGAACGGGGTGGTGTCCTTGACCGGACGCATGTCGACCAGGGAACCCGGGAGGAAGGCGCGAATGCCATTGACCATGACGGTCAGGCCACCCTTCACCTTGCCGGTGATCATGCCCTTGACGAGGATCGCGTCGTTCAGGGCCTTGTCGAGGTCGTTCCAGGCGGCGATGCGCTTGGCCTTGTCGCGGGAAAGGCGGGTCTCGCCGTAGCCGTCTTCGAGCTGCTCGATGGCAACCTGGACGTAGTCGCCGACTTGGGCGGCAAGCTCACCGCGGTCGGTGCGGAATTCGTCGAGGGGGATGTAGCTCTCGGACTTCAGGCCGGCGTTGACGACCACGAAGTTCTGGTCGATACGCACGACTTCGGCGGTGATGACTTCACCGGCGCGCATTTCCTGGCGATTGAGGGACTCCTCAAACAGCGCGGCAAAACTTTCCTCGAAGGAAGCAGGGGTGGCAGTGGACATAGAAAAAAAGAACCTTACAACCGTTGTGACACGGCGGTTGGTTGAAAAACTTCCGCGCCCGGGCGGGCTGCGGAAGACGTCAGCTACGAAGTGCCGCGGCCTGCTGAAGCACGAAATCGACCGCCTGTTGGATGGTCATTTCCGATGTATCGAGCAGCGCTGCATCCTCGCTTCTTTTCAGTGGCGCAACGGCGCGCTGGGAATCCCGGGCGTCGCGTTCACGCAAGTCACTGAGCAGATCGTCCATGTTAGCAGGCATTCCTTTATCGATCAACTGCTTATATCGACGTTCGGCGCGCGCTTCGGCGGACGCAGTGAGGAAGATCTTGACCGGGGCATCAGGGAAGATCACCGAACCGATGTCGCGCCCTTCGGCCACCAGACCGGGGGCACGACGGTAGGCGCGCTGGCGCCAGAACAGGGCCTCGCGGACCGCCGGCAGGACGGCCACCTTGGAGGCGCCCACCGAGCAGGCTTCGCTGCGGATGGCGTTGGTCACATCGTCGCCGGCGAGGAACACCGTGTCGCCCTCGAAGCTCGCCGGCAGCGCAGCGGCGATGCGGGCGAGCGCGACTTCGTCGTCCAGGGCCACGCCTTCGCGCATCCCGGCAAGGGCAACGAGGCGGTACAGTGAGCCGCTGTCCAGATGCTGGAAGCCCAGGGCCTCGGCGACCCGGGCGCCGACGGTGCCCTTGCCGGACGCCGACGGGCCGTCGATGCCGATCACCGGCACCGGCGTGGCGATGCTGGCAAAGGTGGTGAAGTATTCTGGGAAGGTCTTGTTCACGCACTTCGGGTCGTTGATGCGCACGTACGGGCCGCCCAGGGTGGCGAGGGAGAAGCACATCGCAACCCGGTGATCCTCGTAGGTGTCGATCACCGCCCGCTGCAGCTGGGCAGGCGGGGTGATGCGGATGCTCTCGGAGAACTCCTCGACCTCCGCGCCGAGCTTGCGCAGCTCAGTGGCCATGGCGGCGATGCGGTCGGTTTCCTTGACCCGCCAGCTGCCGATGTTGCGCAGATGGGTGATGCCGTCGGCGAAGAGCGCGGCGACAGCCAGGGTCATCGCCGCATCCGGGATGTGATTGAGATCGAGGTCGATGGCCTTGAGCTTGCCGGAGGCCGGGCCGCGGGCCTCGATCCAGTCGTCGCCCCAGGTGATCTCGGCGCCCATCTCGGCGAGCGCCTCGGCGAACTTCACGTCGCCCTGAATGCTGCGCTTGCCGGCACCGACCACCCGCACAGGGCCACCACCCAGCGCGCCAGCGGCAAGGAAGTAGCTGGCGGTGGAGGCATCGCCCTCAACGGCGATCCGCCCCGGCGACACGTAGCGCTGGCCGGCCGGCACGATGAAGCGGCTCCAGCCGTCGCGCTGGACGATCACGCCGAAGCGCTCCATCAGGTTAAGGGTGATCTCGACGTAGGGCCGGCTGATGAGCTCGCCTTCCACGTCGATGATGAGGGGCTTGTCACGGGCCACCAGCGGGGCCGCCTGCAGCAGCCCGGTGAGGAACTGGCTGGATACGTTGCCGCGCACGCTGACGCGCTCGGCGCCGAGCTTTGCCGGCTTGAGCGCCAGGGGCGGATAGCCCTCCTGCCCCAGCCATTCGACGCACGCGCCGAGTTGCTTGAGGCCGTCCACCAGATCGCCGATGGGCCGCTCGTGCATGCGCGGCACGCCCGACAGGCTCACCACCGCGCCCGCATCGTCGCAACCCGACAGGCTGGCCACGATGGCCGGCACCAGGGTGCGGATGCTGAGGCCGGAGTTGCCCACGAAGAGATCGGCCTTGAGCTGGCCAAAGCGGCCGCCGCAGCCCGTCACCCGCAGAGCGTCACCCTCCTCCGCCACCGGCACACCCAGCGCGACGATGGCGTTGCGCATCACGCGCGTGTCGTCGGAATCAAGCAGCGCCTCGACGACAGTCTCGCCCTCGGCCAGCGCCGCCAGCAGCAGCACGCGGTTGGAGATGCTCTTCGAGCCGGGCAGGCGCACGGTGCCGGCGGCCTTCAGCATCGGCGGCAGATCGATGAATTCCATGGGGACTCCTATTTCAGGGGGTGGCGCTTCCGCCCGCAGCCGATGGTGGCAGCCGGACGGAAGGCTCGACAATCGGAACGGGCTCACTCGCCCGAAGGCGTGGCCGGAAAGGCCTTGTCGGCCCAGGTGTTGCGGGCGCGGCTGGCGTCGTCGAAGACCGCCTCCAGCGCCGGGCCATCGCCCGCCACCAGCAGGGCGCGCAGATAAGCCAGTTCGGAAAGATAGGCGTCGAGCTCGGCGAGCAGCGAATGGCGGTTGGCCACGCAGATGTCCCGCCACATCTCGGGATGACTGCCGGCAACCCGGGTGAAATCCCGGAAGCCGCTGGCGGCGTAGCTGAAGAGCTGCTCGGCGTTGGCGCGGCCGGCGAGATCATGCACCAGCCCGAAGGCCAGCAGATGCGGCAGGTGGCTGACGGCGGCGAAGACGCGGTCGTGCTCCTGCGGGCTCATCTCGTGGAGCACGGCGCCGCAGGCCGCCCAGGCATCCCGCACCCGGGCGATGGCCTCGGGACGGTTCTCGGGCAGCGGCGTGACAACCACCTTGCGACCGGCGTAAAGCTCGGCGCGGGCCGCCACCGGACCGCTCTTCTCGGCGCCGGCGATGGGGTGTGCGGGCACCACGTTGGGCAGACGATGGCCCAGGTGACGGTAGATCGCCTCGATCACGTCGCGCTTGGTGCTGCCGGCGTCGGTGACGATGGTGTCGGGGCCCAGATGCGGCGCGATGGCGGCTGCCACGGCATCCATCTGGCCGACCGGCATGGCCAGCAGGACCAGATCGGCGCCCTGCAGGGCCGAGGCCCAATCGGTGGAGATTTCGTCGACCAGGCCGAGCTCGCAGGCTTTGGCCAGGGGTTCGGGGCGACGCCCCACGCCGACGATGCGATTGACGAGGCCCGCCTTGCGCAGCGCGAGCGCGAAGGAGCCACCGATCAGGCCGACGCCACAGACGACCAGCTTGTCGAACTTCTTCACGCCGGCCACCGCTCAGCCCAGGGCTGCGGGCAGGACTTCGAGGAAGCGGGCGTTCTCGCTCTCGAGGCCGATGGAAACACGCAGCCACTCGGGCATGCCGTAGCCGCCGATCGGGCGGACGATCACACCCTGGCGCAGCAGGCGCTGATTGACGCCGGCGCCATCGCCCACCTTGAAGGTGACGAAGTTGCCGTAGGACGGAATCCACTTGAGCCCGAGGCGCTGGAAACCGTCGCACAGCTGCTTCATGCCGGCGGCGTTGAGCTCGAAGCTGCGCTGGAGGAACTCGTCGTCGAACAGCGCGGCGGCCGCGGCGGCAAGGCCCGGAATGCACACATTGAAGGGCTGACGCACCCGGTTGAGCAGGTCGATCACCGCCGGGTTGCCGATGCCGTAGCCCACCCGCAGGCCGGCGAGCCCGTACGCCTTCGAGAAGGTGCGGCTGACCAGCAGATTGGGGAAGCGGGCAACCCAGGCGATGGCGTCGTAGCGGTCGGCCGGGGCGAGGTATTCGGTGTAGGCCTCGTCCAGCACCACCAGCACATCGGCCGGCACGCGGGCGAGGAAGGCCTCGAGCGCGGCGCCCGGCACGAAGGTGCCGGTGGGGTTGTTGGGGTTGGCGATGAAGATGACGCGGGTGGCCGGGGTGATCGCCGCCAGCATGGCGTCGAGATCGTGGCCGAAATTCTTGGCCGGCACCTCGATGCCGCGAGCACCGGCCGCCTGGGTGGCGAGCGGATAGACGGCGAAGGCGTGCTGGGCGTAGATCGCGTCGCGGTCGGGGCCGAGGAAGGCACCGGCGACCATCTCGAGGATGTCGTTGGAGCCGTTGCCGAGGACGATCTGGTTCATCGCCACGCCGTAGCGGCGGCACAGGGCATCCTTCAGCTCGAAGCCGTTGCCGTCCGGGTAGCGGGCGATGTCGGCGAGCGACGCCTGCATCGCGGCGCGGGCCTTCTCGCCGACGCCGAGGGGGTTCTCGTTCGAGGCGAGCTTGACGATGGATTCCTCGGCCAGCCCCATCTCGCGGGCCAGTTCGGAAATCGGCTTGCCAGGCTGATAGGGAGAGATCGCCCGGATGTGGGCGGGCGCCAGATCACACAAACGCATCGGAGACTCCAGGAGAAATCAGTACACAGCCTGGGGGTAGGAACCCAGGACTTTCAGACAGGCAGCCCGATCGGCCAGGGCATCGAGGGCAGCCTTGACCGCCGGATCGTCGCGATGACCTTCCACGTCCACATAGAACACGTATTCCCACAGGGCCGAGCGGGCCGGGCGCGACTCGAGGCGGCTCATGGACACGCCCGCATCGGCCAGCGGGGCGAGCAGTTCGTGCATCGCGCCGGGGCGGTTGCTGGCGGACATGATCAGCGAGGTCTTGTCGGCGCCGGAGCGGCCGGCGTCGTGGCGGCCGAGCACGAAGAAGCGGGTGGTGTTGTTGGGCTCGTCCTCGATGCTCTCGACCAGCCGCGGCAGGTCGTAGCGCTCGGAGGCGGCTTCGCCGGCAATCGCCGCGGCGCCCGGCTCGAGGGAAGCCAGCCGGGCCGCTTCGGCGTTGCTGCCGACGGGAATCCGCGGCACGCCGGGCAGCGAGCGGTTGAGCCACTCGTGGCACTGGGCCAGGGACTGGGCGTGGGAATACACCTTGCGGATGCTGCCAAGGCTGGTCTCGCGGGTCATCAGGTGCTGATGGATGCGCACGACCACTTCGCCGCAGATCTTGAGCGAGGTGCCGAAGAGCAGATCGAGGGTGCGGCCAACGGCGCCTTCGGTGGAGTTCTCGACCGGCACCACACCATACTGGGCGTGGCCGGCTTCGACCTCGCGGAACACGTCGTCGATGCTGCCTTGCGGCGCCAGCCGCGCGGCGTGGCCGAAGTGCTTGACCGCGGCGCTCTCGGAAAAGGTGCCCAGCGGGCCGAGGAAAGCCACGCCGAGGGGGTTCTCGAGGGACAGGCAGGCCGACATCACCTCGCGGAAGAAGAAGGTGACGCTCTCGTCCGGCAGCGGCCCGGCGTTGAGGTCCTGGATGCGGCGCAGCACCTGTGCCTCGCGCTCGGGGCGATACACCTGCCCGAACTCGCCGTACTTGGCCTTGATTTCGCCCACGTGCTGGGCGCATCTGGCGCGCTCGTTGAGCAGCGCCAGGATCTGTGCGTCGATGGCGTCGATCTGTGCGCGAACCACGCCCAGCTCCTGCAGCATCCCCTCGTTCATGCCCTCTCCTGAAAATGCGCCGCTCACGCCCGGCGCGCAGCGAAATCCTGCATCAGCTCGACCAGCGCGTCGACACCTTCGAGCGACATGGCGTTGTAGATCGACGCCCGCATGCCCCCCACCGACTTGTGGCCCTTGAGCCCTTCCAGCCGGCGCTCGGCGGCTGCAGCGAGGAATGCGGCATCCAGCGCGCCATCGGCCAGGGTGAAGGGCACGTTCATGCGCGAGCGGCAATCAACCGCCACCGGGTTGCGGTAGAAACCACCGCTGCCGTCGATGGCGTCGTACAGACGCCTGGCCTTGGCAACATTGGCCGCCTCGACCGCCGCCAGCCCGCCTTCGGCGAGCAGGTGCTTGAAGATCAGGCCGGCCAGGTAGATGCCGAAGGTGGGCGGCGTGTTGAGCATCGAGCCGTTCTCGGCCATCACCGAAAAATCCATCACGGTGGGCGTGGTGGGCGCGGCCTTGCCCAGCAGGTCTTCGCGGACGATCACGATGACGAGGCCCGCCGGGCCGATGTTTTTTTGCGCGCCGGCGTAGATCAGCCCGTACTTCGAGACATCCATCGGGCGCGACAGGATGTGCGAGCTCATGTCCGCCACCACCGGCACGCCGGCCGGCGTTTCGGGCAGGTCGAACATCTCGACGCCGTGGATGGTTTCGTTGGTGCACAGATGCACGTAGGCAGCCGACGGATCAAAGCTCAGTTCGCCCACGCCCGGCAGGCGGGTGAAGGCGTCGGCCTCGGTGGAGCCAGCCAGACGCGCCTTGCCGACGCGCTGAGCTTCCTTGATGGCCTTCTTCGACCACGAACCGGTGACCACGTAATCCGCCGTGCCGCCGGCCAGCAGATTCATCGGAATCTGCGCAAACATCTGGGTGGCGCCGCCCTGCAGGAACAGCACCTTGTAGTTGGACGGAATGCCCATCAGCGTGCGCAGATCGGCCTCGGCCGCCTCGATCACGCCGGTGAAATCCTTGCCCCGGTGGGACATCTCCATGATGCTCATGCCGCGACCGTGCCAGTCGAGAAGTTCGTCGCGGGCCTTTTCGAGGACCGGGGTGGGCAGCACTGCCGGCCCGGCCGAGAAATTGAAGATACGCATCGTCTGAATCCTGAATTACGGGTTGCTGTTGCTGCTCAAGCCTCAGGCTTCCGGCTGGGCGCCTTCGCCGCCGACGTCCTGCTCGTCCTCGTCGCCTTCGAGGATCTTCTGCACGCCGGAGAGGGTGCTACCCTCGTCCACCGAGATCAAGGTGACGCCCTGGGTGGCGCGGCCCATCTCGCGGATCTCGGAGACGCGGGTGCGCACCAGCACGCCGCCGGTGGTGATCAGCATCAGCTGATCCTTCTCGGTGACCAGCGTGGCGGCGACGACCTTGCCGTTACGGTCGGAGGTCTGGATCGCGATCATGCCCTTGGTGCCGCGGCCGTGGCGGGTGTATTCGGCGATCGGGGTACGCTTGCCGAAACCGTTTTCGGTGGCGGTGAGCACGCTCGGCGACTCGTCGCCGGACACCACCATCGCGATCACGCTCTGGCCTTCCTCGAGCATCATGCCGCGCACGCCGCGGGCCTGACGGCCCATCGGACGCACGTCGTTCTCGGAGAAGCGCACCGCCTTGCCGGCGTCGGAGAACATCATCACGTCGTGCTTGCCGTCGGTGATCGCCACGCCGACCAGGAAGTCGCCCTCGTCCAGCCCCACGGCGATGATGCCGGCCTTGCGGGGGTTGGAGAAGTCGGTGAGCGGGGTCTTCTTGACGGTGCCCTGGGCGGTGGCCATGAAGATGAAGTGGCCTTCGTCGAACTCCTTGACCGGCAGCACGGCGGTGATCTTCTCGCCCTCCAGCAGCGGGAAGAGGTTGACGATGGGCTTGCCGCGGGAGTTCCGGTTGCCTTCCGGCACCTCGTACACCTTGAGCCAGTACAGCCGGCCACGGTTGGAGAAGCACAGGATGTGGTCGTGGGTGTTGGCCACGAAGAGCTGGTCGACAAAGTCGTCGTCCTTGACCGCCGCCGCCTGCTTGCCACGTCCGCCGCGCTTCTGGGCGCGGTAGTCGGTGAGCGGCTGGCGCTTGAAGTAGCCGGTGTGGGACAGGGTGACGACCATGTCCTGGGGCGCGATCAGGTCTTCGATGTTGATGTCGGCGGTGTTCATCACCACCTCGGAACGGCGCGGATCGCCGAACTGTTGCTTGATGAGCGCAAGTTCGTCGCCGATGATCGCGGTGATCCGCTCCGGACGGGCCAGGATGTCCAGCAGGTCGGCGATGGTTTCAATCACCTCGCGGTATTCCGCGACGATCTTGTCCTGCTCGAGGCCGGTGAGGCGCTGCAGGCGCAGCTCGAGGATGGCCTGGGCCTGGGCATCGGAGAGGCGGTAGCCCTGCTCCGACAGGCCGAATTCGGGCGCGAGGCCTTCGGGGCGGAAGGCTGCTGCGTCGGCAACGGCACGATGGAGCATCTCCTCGACCAGCGCCGAACGCCACTGGCGGCCCATCAGCGCGCGCTTGGCTTCCGGCGGCGTGGGCGCGGCCTTGATGAGGGCGATGATCTCGTCCACGTTCGAGAGCGCAACGGCCAGGCCTTCGAGGATATGGCCGCGCTCGCGGGCCTTGCGCAGTTCGAAGATGGTGCGACGGGTGACCACCTCGCGCCGGTGGGCGAGGAAGCAGTCGATCATCTGGCGCAGGTTGAGCAGGCGCGGCTTGCCATCCACCAGCGCCACCATGTTCATGCCGAAGGTGTCCTGCAGCTGGGTCTGCTTGAACAGGTTGTTCAGCACCACGTCGGGCATCTCGTTGCGCTTGAGCTCGATCACCACGCGCATGCCCGACTTGTCGGATTCGTCGCGGATCTCGCTGATGCCCTCGATCCGTTTTTCGTTCACCAGCTCGGCGATCTTCTCGAGCAGGGTCTTCTTGTTAACCTGGTACGGAATCTCGTCGACGATGATCGCCTGGCGATCGCCCTTGCCGATGTCCTCGAAGTGGGTGCGCGCGCGCATCACCACCCGGCCGCGGCCGGTGCGATAGCCTTCGTGCACGCCGGAGAGGCCGTAGATCAGCGCGGCGGTCGGGAAATCAGGCGCCGGGACGATCTTGATGAGCTCGTCGATGGAGACGTCGGGCTCCTGCAGCAGGCGCAGGCAGGCATCGACCACTTCGGTGAGGTTGTGGGGCGGAATGTTGGTCGCCATGCCCACCGCGATACCGCCCGAGCCGTTGATGAGCAGGTTCGGGATGCGCGCCGGCAGCACCAGCGGCTCTTTCTCGGAGCCGTCGTAGTTGGGGCCGAAGTCGACGGTTTCCTTGTCGATGTCGGCCAGCAGCTCGTGACCGATCTTGGCCATGCGGATTTCGGTGTAACGCATGGCCGCCGCGCTGTCGCCATCCACCGAACCGAAGTTGCCCTGGCCATCCACCAGCATGTAGCGCAGGGAGAAATCCTGGGCCATCCGCACGATGGTGTCGTACACCGACTGGTCGCCGTGGGGGTGATACTTACCGATCACGTCACCGACGATACGGGCCGACTTCTTGTAAGCCTTGTTCCAGTCGTTGCCCAGTTCGTGCATGGCGAACAGCACGCGCCGGTGCACGGGCTTCAGGCCATCGCGTACATCCGGCAGGGCCCGCCCGACGATCACGCTCATCGCGTAATCCAGGTAGGCGTGACGCATCTCGTCTTCGAGGCTGATGGGTAAGGTTTCTTTGGCGAACGGGATCATGGCACCGCGAGAATCGACTATTCGTCGAAGAGACGAAAAACGGTAAGTTTAGCACGCCGCCGCAAGCCGCTTTCGGCTCGCGTCACCCACCAAGCCCCGACCTGCCCATCCGCGCGCGCTCGTTGTTCGTTGTGACGGCCCGGCTTCATATGCTCTAATCGGCAGGTCAGTCACCATCACGAGACGGGTGCCCCGAACGCCCCATCCAACCTGAGGAGGAAACCCTATGAACGCAGCCAAGTTTCGCCTGGCGTCCGCCACCGTCCTGATGCTCGCCAGCCTGTCGGCCATGGCGCAATCCAAGGACATCGTCGTCGACCCGAAGGGCGAAGTCCCCTACGCCATCGACCAGCGCAACACTGTCGTCAAGAGCGGCTCCGACCTGTGCTGGCGCACCGGCTACTGGACGCCCGCGGCCGCCGGCGAGGTGAAGGCAGGCGAACTGCCCGTGGGCTGCGAATGCGACAAGGACGTCGTCGGCGCCGAGAAGTGTGCACCCGCCGCCCGCGCCGCCGCACCGGCGGCACCCGCAGCCCCGGCCGCACCGGCCGTCGCGCCCAAGTGTGATTTCACCAGCCACCTGGCTGCCGACACGGGCTTCGCCTTCAACAAGGCCACGCTCACCCCGGCCGCCAAGGCCCATCTCGACAGCGCGATCATCGGCAAGCTCTCCAGCTGCGCCCAAGTCACCGCCGTCATCGTCACCGGCCACACCGACCGCCTCGGCTCCCAGAGCTACAACCAGAAGCTCTCCGAAAAGCGCGCCGATGCCGTCCGCGCCTACCTCGTCAGCCGCGGCATGAACGCCGATGTGATTGACACCATGGGCGCCGGCAAGACCCAGCCGATCAAGAGCTGCGACGACAAGCTCGGCCGCAAGAAGCTGATCGAGTGCCTCGCCCCCAATCGCCGCGTCACCGTGGACGTCAAGGGCACCGCCAAGTAACGATCGGCCTGCTTCCGTTCCCTGCAAACCCCGCCCAGCGCGGGGTTTTTTCCGCCCACGCCGAGAACCACCATGACACCGACGCCGGTCGACCTGCTCATCGAAGCCCGCTGGATCATTCCCGTGAAGCCGGACAACACTACGCTCGAACACCACGCGATCGCGGTGCACGATGGGCGCATCGTCGCCGTCCTGCCGATCAACGAGGCGCGGAGCCGGTTTGTCGCCACCAAAACCGTCAGCCTGCCCGACCACGTCGTCACCCCCGGCTTCGTCAATCTCCACTGCCATGCCGCCATGACCCTCATGCGCGGCCTGGCCGACGACCTCCCGCTGATGCGCTGGCTGCAGGAGGCGATCTGGCCCGCCGAATCCCGCCACGCCTCCCACGCCTTCGTGCGGGACGGCAGCCTGCTCGCCGCCGCCGAGATGCTCCGGGGCGGCATCACCACCTGCAACGACATGTACTTCTTCCCCGAGGCCACCGCCGAAGCCTTCGCGCGCCTCGGGCTGCGCGGCGTGCTCGGGATCACCGTCATCGAATTCCCCTCCCAGTATGCCGCCGACGCCGACGACTACCTGCGCAAGGGCCTCGAAGCCCGCGACGCCTGGCGCGACAACCCGCTGATCCGCTTCGCCCTCGCACCCCACGCGCCCTACACCGTCTCCAACAAGAGCTTCGAGCGCATCGGTGCCCTCGCCGACGAACTCGAACTGCCCATCCATATACATATCCACGAAACCGCCGGTGAAGTCGCCGACAGCGTGCGCGAGTTCGGCCAGCGCCCCGTCGCCCGGCTCGAATCCCTCGGACTGCTCGGCCCCAGCCTCATCGGCGTCCACGCCGTCCATCTCGACACCGAGGACATCGAACGACTGGCGATCCAT
The DNA here is from genome assembly GCF_030161255.1 of Zoogloea oryzae. Classification (NCBI taxonomy): domain Bacteria; kingdom Pseudomonadati; phylum Pseudomonadota; class Betaproteobacteria; order Rhodocyclales; family Zoogloeaceae; genus Zoogloea; species Zoogloea oryzae. The sequence continues at coordinate 16,046 of NZ_BSPX01000036.1, read as the reverse complement.
CAGTGCGCCATCGCCCATTGCCCCACCTCCAACATGAAGCTCGCCAGCGGCGCCGCGCCAGTCGCTTCCTTGCTTGATCGCCAGCTGGCGGTCGGGCTGGGCAGCGACGGCGCGGCGAGCAACAACCGCCTCGACCTGCTGCGCGAGATGCGCCAGGCGAGCCTCCTTGCAAAGCTCCAGACCAGCGACGCCGCCGCCCTGCCCGCCCATCAGGCCCTGCGGATGGCCACCCTGGACGGCGCCCGTGCCCTCGGGCTCGACGCGGAGATCGGTTCGATCGAACCCGGCAAGGCCGCCGACATCGCCGCCCTCAGGATCGACGACCCGGATGAGCTACCCTGCTACCATCCGGCATCCCACCTCATCCACGTGCTGGACCGCCGCGCAGTGTCGGATGTGTGGGTCGGTGGACAACGGCGAGTAAAGCATGGGAAACTGTTGCAAATAACCAACACGGAGCTATTGGGCATCGCCCGCCTATGGCAGAATAAGCTCCGCCAATGAATTGGATATGCTGCCTGAGTTCGTAATGCGCTCAAGCGGCATGGATGAATTTTCCGGTTCTATCCCTTTGCCTTGCGACGAGGAAAACGATGATCAAACAAGCCAAAAAACAACTGCTGATGGCCGCCGCACTTGCCGCTCTCGGCCTGTCCGCTTCCGCCAGCTTCGCCAAAGACGTCGTTGTCGATACGAAAGGCGAAGTGCCTTACGTGATCGATGGCCGCAATGTCGTTGCTCGCAGCGGTTTCGACCTCTGCTGGCGCACTGGCTACTGGACCCCGGCTGCCGCCACCAACACCCTGCAGGCTGGCAACAACCTGCCGGTTGGCTGCGAATGCGACAAGGATGTCGTCCCGGCTGACAAGTGCGTTGTTGCTGCCGCTCCGGCTGCTGGCGCCAAGGCTGCTGCTCCGGCTGCTGTCGCTCCGGTTTCCGACAAGGTCAAGCTGGCTGCCGACGCCCTCTTTGAATTCGACAAGGCCGTCCTGCTGCCCGCCGGCAAGGCCAAGCTCGACGATCTGGCCGCCAAGGCCAAGACCGTGAAGCTGGAAGTGATCCTGGCCGTTGGCCACACCGACCGCATCGGTGGCGACGCCTACAACCAGAAGCTGTCCGAGAAGCGTGCTGCCGCCGTCAAGACCTACCTGGTCGGCAAGGGCGTTGAAGCCAACCGTGTTTACACTGAAGGCAAGGGCGAGAAGCAGCCCGTCACCGCTGGCAAGTGCAACAACCTCGGCAAGGAAAGCGGCAAGAACAAGAAGCTGGTCGACTGCCTGCAGCCGGATCGTCGCGTCGAAATCGAAGTCATCGGCACCAAGTAATCCGTCGATCTTCAGACTTCACGTCGTACTCAAAAAGCCCTGCCCTGCAGGGCTTTTTGTTTTTCAGCCGGGCGCAATACAATCGCACCCTGTCATTTCGATTCAAAGCCAACTCACGATGAACGCCGATCCCGCCGAACTGCAGAAATTCAGTGACCTCGCCCACCGCTGGTGGGATCCCGAATCCGAATTCAAACCGCTTCACCAGATCAACCCCTTGCGGCTCGACTGGATCGACGGCGCCGCCCAGATCGCCGGCAAGAAAGTCGTCGATATCGGCTGTGGCGGCGGCATCCTCGCCGAGTCCATGGCTGCCCGCGGGGCCCAGGTCACCGGCGTCGACCTTTCGGAGAAAGCCCTCGGCGTGGCCCGACTGCATCTCTACGAAAGCGGCCAGACCGTCGATTACCGGCACATCTCTGCCGAAGACATCGCCCGGGAATGCCCCGGCAGCTTTGACGTCGTCACCTGCATGGAAATGCTCGAACACGTCCCAGACCCGGCCAGCACCATCAGGGCCTGCGCCGCGCTCGTGAAGCCCGGTGGGCACGTCTTCTTCTCCACGCTCAACCGAAACCTCAAGTCTTACCTGATGGCGGTGGTCGGCGCCGAATACGTGCTCAAGATGCTGCCGATGGGCACTCACGAGTACGCCAAGTTCATCAAGCCATCCGAGCTGGCCCGTTACGTGCGCGAGGCGGGCCTGGATGTCGAGGAACTCATCGGCATGTCCTACAACCCGATCAGCAAGGTCTATTCGCTCGGGCGCGACACCGACGTCAATTACCTGATGCGCACCACCCGGCATGGCTGACGCCGTCTTTTTCGATCTCGATGGAACCCTGGCGGACACCGCGCCCGATTTCGCGCGGATCCTTCACCGCTTGCAGATCGAACACGGACTTGCCCCCACCCCGTTTGAAGCCGTGCGCGCCCAGGTCTCCCATGGGGTGCGCGGCATGCTCGGCATCGGCTTCGGCATCTTGCCGGATGCGGACACCTACCCCGGGCTGGCGGCGCGCTTTCTCGAGCTTTACGCTGAGGGGCTATGTGTCAGGACATGTCTGTTCCCGGGCATGGCCGAACTGCTTGCTCACCTTGAAAGCCACGGCGTGCCCTGGGGCATCGTCACCAACAAGCCCGAGCGTTACACTCACCCGCTGATCGCCGCGCTCGGTCTCACGGCGCGAAGCGCGTGCGTCGTGGGTGGCGATACCGCCGCCCGCGCCAAACCCCATCCCGACCCGCTTCTGCACGCCTGCGCCGCGATAGACGTCGAGCCGACCCGCTGCCTGTATGTCGGCGACGACATCCGTGACATCACAGCCGGCAAGGCGGCCGGAATGAAAACCCTGGCCGCTGCTTACGGCTACCTCGGCACGGACGATCCGATCCACACCTGGGGCGCCCATTCGATCATCGCCCACCCCATGGATGTCCTGCCCCATCTCGCCTGAGCGAAAGACATGTTATGATCGGGAACTTTCCAGCCACCGCTGGAGACTAAACATTGCATCACAAGGGGCTGACCTGGCTTCGACGTGGGTGCGGAGTTAATGTAGGGCATGCCGAGCACTCCAGTTCGCTCGTAAATCTGTCTGGAAATCAATTAAACGCCAACGACGAAAAGTTCGCGCTCGCCGCTTAAACCCGGCGAACCGCTCACCGGATGGCCGATGGTCCGGGTTGAGGGTCGCAAGATCTGAGACAGAGCGGTCATTTACATTGGCTGGTTCGATATAGGGTCACTATGTATCGAATAAGACTAAGTGACTGGCGGCCTGCGTAGCGTGCTCCTGCGCGACGAAGGCAGCGAGATTCAAATCAGGCGGCTACGCATGTAGAACTACTTAATGAAGGCTTGCGGACGGGGGTTCGATTCCCCCCAGCTCCACCAGAATCGAGTCCGGGATGTTCCGGAGAAGGCCGAGAAACCTGGCAAGATCAGGGTTCTCGGCCTTTTTTACGTCCAAGGCAGTCCGAGCAGGGTTATTGCATCCCGGAAGCAAGCTGGGGCAACAACGACCCTGCCCGCTGGCGCTGCCCCAAAAAGCCCCTCACCCAAGCCGCCTTCCGCCGATTCGAGGCCTGCGGACGGCTGAAAACAGCCCGCCGCGCCGTTTAGAGTGGGAGACAGGTTTTTCCGCTAACTCGTAGCTATCGGCCCCACAGAACGTGCCCCGACGGGAGATTGCGTGGCGCCCGCCCCCAAGCCATTGAAAAGCACATCGCCGCCCTGGCCAATCCGCCCGAGATCGGCTCCCTGCTCCACGCCGTCGATGTCTTCCGGGGTACGCTGATGGTGCAATCCACCTTGAAGCCGTCCGCTGGAGTTCGTCCGGCCCGGCGATAGTGACGCTCTGGGCCGACTATCTAGACCACCAGCGCCGCCGCCCGCTCCCGACCGGCGTCGAAGGCGCGCAGATTCACCTCGCGCTTCTCGGGCTTGCGCTGGGCGAAGCGGGCCTCGACCGCCTCCCGCAGCACCTCGGCGGGAAACGGCAGGTGATCCGACATCGCCCCCAGCATCACCGTGTTGCCGAGGCGGATGTCGCCAAACTCCAGCGCGATCTCGGCCGCATCGAAGGCCTGCAGCGGCACACCCAGGGCGCGCAGCTGACCGACCGGATCGTCCGGGTAATCGAACACGCCGCACTCCACCACCGGCGGCGACAGGCGCGAGGTGTTGGTGAGCACCGGCGCGCCCGGGCGCAGCATGTGGGCCCAGCGCAGCGTCTCGGCGGCCTCGAAGCCCACCAGCAGATCGGCCTCGCCCTGGGCGATCTGGGGCGACAGCACCCGCTCGCCAAAGCGCAGGTGCGACACCACCACGCCGCCGCGCTGGCTCATGCCAGCCACTTCGGTTTTCTTGGCGTCGAAGCCGAGGGCGAGCGCCGCTTCGGCGAGGATCTCGGTAGCCGTCATCACGCCCTGGCCGCCGATGCCGCACACGAGGATGTTGGTGTTTTTCTGCATCGCAATGCCCTCTCAGCTACGGCTCATGAAACGCACCGGCACCACCGGCAGGGCGTGAACGATGGCCTTCGGCGCACAGGGCTGGACGCACAGCCCGCAACCCGTGCAGGCGCTGGTCTCGATGCGCACGAAGGCGAGATCGACCTCCTTGCCCGACGGCTTGATGGCCTTGTCGCGGCGCGTCACGTGGATCGCCGGGCAACCCACCTCGAGGCAGTTGCCGCAGCCGGTGCAGGTGTCGTCGATCACCGCGTAGGGCGGCGTCTTCTTGTAGTCGTCGATGAGCACGCAGGGCCGGTCGGTGATGATCACCGAGGGCTCGTCGATCTTCGTCTCCTCCCGCAGCGTCTTGAAGAGCACCGGCAGCTGGTAAGGATCGACCACCCGGATGCGCTCCTTCTTCACCCCGAGCGCCTCGCACATGCGCGGGAAATCCACCCGAGGCGCCTCGGCCCCGTGGATGTCGCGGCCGGTGGCGGGGTTGTCCTGGCCGCCGGTCATGCCCACCGCGCGGTTGTCGAGCAGCAGCACCGTCACGTTGCCGCCGTTGTAGGTGATGTCGAGCAGGCCCTGCATGCCCATGTGCATGAAGGTCGAGTCGCCGATCACCGCGACGATCTTCTTGTTCTTGTCGACCTCGCCGCGCGCCTTGTCCATGCCCAGCGCCATGCCCATCGAGGCACCCATCGAGATGCAGGTATCCAGCGCGTTCCACGGATGGCCGGCGCCCAGGGTGTAGCAGCCGATGTCGCCCGAGATGATGATGTTCTTGAGCTGCGACAGCGTGTAATAGATGCCCAGGTGCGGGCAGGCCACACACATGGTGGGCGGCCGCGGGAAGACCTGCTGGGCCGGCAGCGCATCCACCTCGGGTGACGCCTCGCCGCGCAGGCGGGCCACGCCCCGGCGCAGCACTTCGGGCGACAACTCGCCCAGGCGCGGCAGCACGTCCTTGCCCACGCAGGCGATGCCGGCGGCCTTGATCTCCGCTTCGACGAGCGGTTCGGTCTCCTCCACCACCAGCAAGGTTTCAACCCCGGCAGCCAGCTCGCGCACCAGACCGAGGGGCAGCGGGTAGCTCATCCCGAGCTTGAGCACCGGCGCATCCGGAAAGGCCTCGCGCACGTGCATGTAGGCCGGGCCGGAGGTGACGAACCCGATGCGCCGGTCGGGGCCGGATTCGATGCAATTGAGCGGCGAGTTGCCGGCTTCGGCGCGCAGGGCCGCCTCGCGCTCGAACATCAGCGGCAGACGCGGTTTGGCGTTGCCGGGCACCATCACCCAGCGTCGCGGATCCTTGGTGAAGCCGGTGGGCTCGTGGGTTTCGACCGGCGACAGCTCGACGCGGCCCTTCACGTGGCAGATGCGGGTGGTGAGGCGCAGGATCACCGGCACGCGGAACTGCTCGGACAGCCGGAAGGCCGCCCGAGTCATGTCGTAGGCTTCCTGGGAATCGGCCGGCTCCAGCACCGGCACATGGGCGAAGCGGCCCCAGAAGCGCGAATCCTGCTCGTTCTGGGATGACGACATGCCCACGTCGTCGGCCACGGCGATCACCAGCCCGCCCTCGACGCCGGTGACGGTCATGGTCATCAATGCGTCGGAGGCCACGTTGAGGCCCACGTGCTTCATCGCGGAGAAGGCCCGGGCGCCCATCATCGACGCGCCCAGCGCCACTTCGAGGGCGACCTTTTCGTTGGGCGACCACTCGGCGTAGAGGCCGGGGAAACGGGCCAGCACTTCGAGGATCTCGGTGCTCGGCGTGCCGGGATAGGCAGCCGCCACACGCACGCCGGCATCCCGCGCGGCGTGGGCGACGGCGTCGTTACCGGACAGGAACAGGCGGTTTGCCGCGGCGGCGGCCAGGGCGTTTCCCATGAAGCAAACTCCGACAGGATGAAGCCGGAGAGTGTAGAAAGCCCCGCCGCCGCCGGGCTTGAGACAGGTCAACCAAAGATACGTTTTTCCAAAAAACTCAAGAAAAAATGTATCACGATCGACTCGCAACCCCTTCGATCGCCATGACGCTCTGGACAAGCTCCGCCAGCGATTGCGCGCCCATCTTCTCCATCACGCGGGCACGATGGACTTCCACCGTCTTGATACTGATTCCCAGCACATCGGCGATCTGCTTGTTCAGCTTTCCGACGATGATGAGGTCCAGCACCTCGCGCTCGCGCTGGGTCAGCTGGTCGAGCCGGCGGGAGACTTCGGCGTCCTGGCGGCGGCGGTCGCGGCTCTCGCGTTCCTTGGCCAGGCACTGGCTCACCAGGTGCAGCAGGTCGTTGTCGTTGAAGGGCTTCTCGATGAAATCGACCGCACCCTTCTTGAGCGCCGCCACCGCCATCGGCACGTCGCCGTGGCCGGTGATGAAGATGACCGGCAGGGTGCAGTACTGGGCACGCAGGCGCTCGTGGAGCTCCAGCCCGCTCATTCCCGGCATGCGCACGTCCAGCAGCAGGCAGCCGTTGAACTCCGGCCGCCAGCGGCGCAGGAAATCTTCGGCCGACGGGAAGGCGGCCACCTTGAAACCCTGGGATTCGAGCAGCCAGACGAGGGAATCCCGCAGGGCTTCATCGTCATCCACCAGATAGATGATTTGTTCAGGCGTCGATTCGGGCGCTTTCAAGGGGAGTCTCCAAAGGCAGGGTGAAGCGGAAGATACATCCTCCGGCGGGGTTCGCGTCCACCCACAGGCGGCCGTTGTGGAATTCGACGATCGAGCGGCAGATGTTGAGGCCCATGCCCATGCCCTCGGCCTTGGTGGTGTAGAACGGCGAGAACAGCTTCTCGCGGGCTTCGTCGGAGAGGCCATGCCCCCGGTCGGCCACCGACACCTCGACCAGATTATGCTCGGCGATCCTCGCCGACACCGTGAGGACGCGCTCCTCGGCGGGCGTCTCGCGCATGGCCTCGATGCCGTTCTTGACGAGGTTGAGCACCACCTGCTCGATCATCACGGAGTCGGCAAACACCGGCGGCAGATCGGCGGGGATCTGGCTGACCACCTGGGCGACGTGGCGGCGGGCATCGATCTCGACAAAGCCGATGGCGTCCTCGACGATGCCCGACAGGGCCACCAGCTGGCGCCGCGGCTCGCTCTTCTTCACGAACTCGCGCACCCGACGGATGATCCGCCCGGCCCGCTCGGCCTGGGCGCTGGCCTTCTGCATCGCGGTGAGGATGTCCTCCTGGCGATAGTCGCCCGACTGCAGGCGATTGACGCAGCCCATCGAGTAATTGGCGATCGCCGCCAGCGGCTGGTTGAGCTCGTGGGCCAGGGTGGAGGCCATCTCGCCCATGGTGATGAGGCGCGAGGTGCGCTGCAGGCGCTCCTGCTGGGCGCGGTTTTCTTCTTCGACGCGCTTCTTGTCGGTGATGTCGGTGGCGATCGCCATCCGCACCACGCGACCATCCACCCAGCGGGTGGCCCGCTCGCGGATGTGATACCAGCGTCCGGAGAGCCCGTTCTGCAATTCGCCGTCGTAGAGCTCGCGGGGCACCTGCTGGGGCGACAGGCGACGCGGGTCCACGTCGTACCAGTTGGTGTCGGGCGGCGTGGGCAGGCCGTAGATGCCGACCCGCTGGCCCACCGCATCAAAGCCGTAGATGCTCTTGAAGGCGCGGTTGGCAAACAGGATCTCGTCGTTGGCGGCGTCGGCCACGTACACCGCCGCGTCGAGGCCGTCGAGGATCGCCACGAAGCGCTCGTGGGCGGCCTCCAGCTGGGCTCGCACCCGCTTGGGCTCGGTGATGTCGGTGATCGAGGCCATCCAGCCGGTCTGCCGCCCATCCCCGTCGATCAGCGGCGACAGGTAGAAGCGCGCATCCATGCTCTCGCCGTTCTTGCGCTGGACGCGCATCTCGAAGCCGGTGGAGGGCGCGTTGCCGCTGAGGGTGAGTTCCAGGTTGTGCTGCAGGGCCTCGATCTCGTCGGGCGGCCAGTAAACAAAGGGCGGGCAGGTGCCCACCAGCTCCTCCCGCGACCAGCCGGTCATGCGGCAGAAGGCGGGGTTCACGTAGGTGATGCGGCCGGTCAGGTCGATGGCTCGCAGGCCGGTGATGAGGGACTCCTCCATCGACTGGCGGAAGGCGTATTCGTGGTGGAGCGCCTCCTCGGCCGCCTTGCGCCCGGTGATGTCGTGGGCGACGGCGTACATCAGCTTCTCCTCGGGCACCGAGTTGATGCTCCAGGCCAGCCAGCGGTAGCTGCCATCGGCGCAGCGGCAGCGGTTCTCGAAGGCCTCCGGCGTGCCGGCCGCCAGGCTGCGCAGGCGCACCACCGAGTCGGCCACGTCGTCCGGGTGGATGTAATCGAGGAGCGAACTGCCCGGCAACGCCTCGGGCGAATATCCCAGGATGCGCTCGAAGGCCGGGTTGCAGCGCCGGAACAGCCCGTCGTGAGCCATCACCGCCAGCATGTCGAGGGACAGGTTGAACAGCCGGTCGCGCTCCTTCTCCACCCGCACCCGGCGCAGCATGTGGGCCCGCAGCGCCCACAGGCTCCACAGCACGAAGAACGACAGCCCGACGATCACTGCAATCGGAAAGCCCTTCGGCAGCTCGCTGTCCACGTGATAGGCGGTGGCCTCCAGCGCCAGCCCGTTGCCCGGCGGATCGAGCGGCACCGAAAACTCGAGGCTCTCGTCCAGCGCCCGCAGCGTGGAGTTGGCCGCCAGCAGCTCGCCCTTGGCGTTGGTGAAGGACAGCCGGTATTTCTCGCCGAACCAGCTGGGCACCAGATGCGCCACCATCCGCTCGATGGAATACACCGCGACGATCGCCCCCAGCGGCTGACGCCCCTGCTGCACCGGCAGGTACACCTCCAGCACCGCCATGTTGCGGCCATTCACGTAGGCCTCGCCATACACCGGCCGGCCCAGCTCGCGGGATCGGGCGAGCACCGCCACCTGCACCTGCGACAGGCCATCGCCCACCAGCCAGTCGGTGGTGTCGAAGGGCGCGGTCCACTTCACCCGCTGGTCGCCGGTCACCCACACGATGTTCACGAGTTCGGGGTTGTTGGCGATGTGCTGGTTGGCCCGCACCTGAAAACCGTCGCCGTCCAGCGTGCCCGCGGCGAGCTCCCGCGCCAGCTGGCCGAGGAACTCCTCGGTGCCCTGCATGTGCAGGCGCATGGTCTGCTCGGCCCATTGCACATCGCGGGCCATCGCCCCGCGAGCGGTCTCGCTCTCCTGGCGCTGGAGCACCCACACCAGCACCAGCATCGCCAGCGCGAAGATCAGGACGGCAAAGTTGGGCGCCGACCAGTACCAGTTGGCAGGCACCCGGGTCGGCGGCATCTTGGGGGAAGGATTTGTGTTCGACATGTCCCGCGCATCGTCGCCGCGCAGGCGGAAAAGGCGCATCGGGGGTTTCCCTAATCGGGCCAAACCCCCAGTTACACGTCCCGCGTGGTCACAGTCTCCGGCAGCCGCTTGTCTTCACCTTCCACGCCTGTAGATTTAAGGGAGAAGCGGAAGCCCAGGACGCGGAGGCACACACGCCGGGAGCGGCCATCCTGGTGGGCAACACGGAGCCATTGCGGGTCGCAAAGCCACGCCCCTCCTCGTATGGCACGTGAAGCCCAAGCCTCTCCACCCTCTGCACCACGAGGGTCTACTTGCGGCGCCCCGTCGTACTCTCGCCAGCCATCCGCACACCATTCCCACACGTTCCCGTGCATCTGGTATAGACCCCACGCATTCGGGGCGTAGCTTTTGACCGGTAGCGTCTTTTGCCGCCAGTCGCCCGTCGGGCCTTGGGCGTAACTTGCCCTCGCATCGTAGTTTGCCTGTTCCGGCGCAATCCCATCGCCCCAACTGAACGCAGTCTCGCTACCCGCGCGGCACGCGTACTCCCATTCCGCTTCTGTCGGTAAATTCGCCTTCACCCCAGGAAGCCGCTTTTCCACTTCCCGCAAAAAGCCCTGCACATCATCCCAGCTCACCCGCTCTACCGGGTTCTGTGGATCACCCCTGAAATAGCTGGGGTTATTGCCCACCACTGCCTGCCAGACCGACTGACTACACGCCGTGTCCGCCAGCCAGAAACCTTCGGTCAAACGAACGCGATGCCTCGGACCTTCGCTAGCGAAGCGCCCCTCCTCCTCCGCCGGAGACCCCATCCAGAACTCCCCTGGTGGAATCCAGCGGAAACGCTGCCTCACGCCACCCAGATCTGCATAGCCGAACAATCCGTTCTGATCCACGCCAACGTCCTTCGTGCCCCACCAAAGCTTGCTGCGAGCGTCCCACTCCAGCCGGTGCCGGACGCCAAGCCAATCCACGCTGATGAAAGCACCCCGCCCGTCGTGTTCCACCTTCTCCGCCCAACAGGGCGTGGGGACATCCAGCGTGGGTAATTCGACCACCAGCGGCAGAACCGGCTGAGACGGCTCCGGGTGCTGGACAGCCGGTTTTGGCAACGCCGCTGCTTCGCTGCAGGACTGCAGCCTCGCCACCAGCGCCGCAAAATCGGTGACCCGATGCACCTTCTCGGTCAGCGCGTTCATATCCGCCAGCGTCGCCATGTGCCCGGCCACCAGGCGGCGGAAATCAGCGTATTCGTCCAGCCGTTGATTCAGCGGCCCGATGTTGAGACGGTCGATCTCCGTCAGCGCGACCTTCAGTTCGCCAACCTTGCCCTCCCAGTATCGGACGATCGTGACCCACCACAGCGGGTCATGCAGATCGCACCCGGCAAGCACGATCGGATGCACCCGCCGCCGGAAATCCCGGTGCTCGGCCACCGCCCGCAGCTCGTACAGGCAGTAGGGCGAGCGGAAGTAGGCTTCGCTGAGCACCAGCACCACCTGATCCGCCGCGCCGATCTCGTCCATGAACGCGCGGATCGACTCGCCATAGCCCACCCGGCGCACGTCCCGCACCAGCTCGACGCCCTGCCCCGCCAGCGCCGTCTCCAGCGCGGCGACCACTCCCGAATCCTCCTCCGCCTTCCAGGCGTAGGAGACATAAACCTTCAACGCCACGATTTGTCCTTTTCTCCCATGCCCCGATCATCGCCAAGGCCGCCCGGCGATGCAAGCCATGCCGCAGCGCAGCTAGGGGTTGTCCCGCATATGACGGGCGTGGGCGCGGGCGTAGCGTTGAACGCTGCCTGCGAAGGAAGGCGCAGGTCGGCAGCCATATAAGCAGAACAAGAACACAACAGCGGAGACACCCTTGCTTCGATTCGTGCGTGCCGCGGCTTGTGCCGCGCTGGGTTTGCTTTCCGCCGGCGTGGCGGCGGTGGAGCCGATCCGCATCGGCGTGACCGGGCCTTTCACCGGCGGGTCGAGCCCGATGGGGGTGGCGATGCGCGACGGCATCCGCCTGGCGGCGCGGGAGATCAATGACGCCGGCGGCATCCTCGGCCGACCGGTGCAGTTGCTGGAGCGCGACGACGAGGCCCGCCCGGAGCGTGGCGCCCAGATCGCCCAGGAGCTTATCAACCACGAGAAGATCGTCGCCGGCCTGGGCATCGTGAACACCGGCGTGGCGCTCGCCAGCCAGCGTTTCTACCAGCAGGCCCACGTGCCGATGATCACCTCGGTGGCCACCGGGTCGATCGTCACCAAACAGTTCCTGCCGCCGCAGTATCCCGACAACTACATCTTCCGCGTCTCCGCGCCGGATACGCTGCAGGCGGCGATGATCGTCGAGGAGGCCGTGGTGCGGCAGCGCCTGCGCCGGCTTGCGATCTTTCACGACAGCACCAACTACGGCCAGCTGGGCCGCGAAGACCTCGAACGCGCCCTGGAGCGCCACGGCATCAAGGCGGTGACCATCGAGCGCTTCAACATCCGCGACGTGGACATGACCCCGCAGCTCACCCGCGCCCGGGCCGCCGGCGCCGAGGGCATCCTCACCTACGGCCTGGGGCCGGAGCTCGCCCACATGGCCAACGGCATGGTGCGCCTGGGCTGGAAGGTGCCGATGGTGGGCAGCTGGGCGCTGGCCATGTCCAACTTCATCGACAGCGCCGGCCCCAACGCCGAAGGCGCCCGGATGCCCCAGACCTTCATCCAGGAAAGCGACGCACCGCACCGGCGCAAGTTCGTCGAGAAATACCGCAGCACCTACGGCATCGACCGCCTGCCGGTGGCGCCGGCGGCGGCCCAAGGTTACGACTCGATGCTGCTGCTCGCCGCGGCGATCCGCCAGGCCCGTAGCACCGACGGCACCCGCCTGAAGGACGCCCTCGAATCGCTCAAGGAGCGGGTGGAAGGCATCGTGATGGTATATGATCGACCTTTCTCCAAGACCGACCACGAGGCGATCGACTCGACCCGTCCGCTGGTCATGGGGGAAATTCGCAACAGACAAGTGGTCTTCGCATACGACGAAGACCGTAAGCGGGACGCGCTGTCCAGATGATCCCGCCGCGGAACAACCATTTCCGCAAACGGCCGGGGGTTTTCTCCCTCCCTCCCTCGCCCCCGGCCGTTTTTTTTACCCGTCCCCGTCGAACGAAAACTCGCCGGCCGGAGCCTTCTGGCCCGGCCGGCGTATGCATTGGGTTTTCCGTATCGCAGCAGAACCGGATGGGATAGCACCGCCACCACCAGACCTCGAAAAAAAACCCTCGAACCCCGTGCGAATTGTGGTCGACCCTATTGCACATCGCGGGATTTGATTTTATATTGCGAAAAATTCGGGTCGTGATCCGACCCTGCTCCGGTTTGTAGTGAAAGAACGTTGCCGTTACCCACGGCAACAACCCACAACCCGCAAGTCATGAGGAGACAAAACCATGGCCGCGAACACGCAAGAGATCCGGGCTGACATCGACGCCCAGGAAACCAAGGAATGGCTGGACGCCCTCGAAGGCGTCGTCGCACAGGAAGGCACCGACCGTGCCCACTTCCTGATCGAAAAGCTGATCGAAGCCGGTCGTGAGGAAGGGATCGACATCCCCTACTCCGCCAACACCCAGTACATCAACACCATTCCCGCCGACCAGCAGCCCAAGTACCCGGGCGATCCGGACATGGAGATCAAGCTCCATTCCTACATCCGCTGGAACGCCATGGCCATGGTGGTGCGCGCCAACAAGCACACCAACGTCGGCGGCCACATTGCCTCCTTCGCCTCTGCCGCTGCGCTCTACGACGTGGGCTTCTCCCACTTCTGGAAGAGCATCGACCACGAAACCGGCGGCGACCTGATCTTCTTCCAGGGCCACTCGGTTCCCGGCGTTTACTCCCGCGCCTACATGCTGGGCCGTCTGACCGACGAGCAGATGGACAGCTTCCGCCAGGAAGTGGACGGCAAGGGCATCTCCTCCTACCCGCACCCGTGGCTGATGCCGGATTTCTGGCAGTTCCCCACCGTGTCGATGGGCCTTGGCCCCCTGTGCGCGATCTACTCCGCGCGCTTCATGAAGTACCTCGCCAGCCGCGGCCTGATCGACGCCGCCAAGGCCGAGCAGCGCAAGGTCTGGGCCTTCCTGGGCGACGGTGAGACCGACGAGGTCGAATCCCTCGGCGCCATCGGCATGGCCGGCCGCGAGAAGCTCGACAACCTGATCTTCGTCATCAACTGCAACCTGCAGCGCCTCGACGGCCCGGTTCGCGGCAACGGCAAGATCATCCAGGAGCTCGAAGCCGAATTCCGCGGCGCCGGCTGGAACGTCATCAAGCTGATCTGGGGCACCCACTGGGACGCCCTGTTTGCCCGCGACAAGAAGGGCATTCTGAAGAAGCGGATGATGGAGCTGTGCGACGGCGAGTATCAGACCTTCAAGGCCAAGAACGGCGCCTACGTGCGCGAGCACTTCTTCAACACGCCCGAGCTGCGCGCCCTGGTGGCCGACTGGACCGACGACGAGGTGTGGAACCTCAACCGCGGCGGCCACGACATCTTCAAGATCTTCACCGCCTACAACGCCGCCGTCACCCACAAGGGCCAGCCGACGCTGATCCTCGCCAAGACCATCAAGGGCTTCGGCATGGGCCAGTCCGGCGAGGCGATGAACATCTCCCACCAGCAGAAGAAACTCGACATCGAGTCGATCCGCCGCTTCCGCGACCGCTTCGGCCTGCCGGTACCGGACGACAAGCTGGCCGAGCTGCCCTACCTGCGCTTCCCGGAAGACTCCGCCGAATACAAGTACATGCGCGAGCGTCGCATGGCCCTGGGTGGTTTCCTGCCGAGCCGCCGCCGCACCGCGGCCGCCCTCGAGGTGCCGCCGCTCGAAACCTTCGCCGCCCTGCTCAAGGCGTCGGGTGAAGGCCGTGAGCTGTCCACCACGATGGCCATCGTGCGCATCATGAACACCCTGCTGAAGGACAAGCAGATCGGCAAGAACATCGTCCCGATCGTGCCGGACGAATCCCGCACCTTCGGCATGGAAGGCATGTTCCGCCAGTACGGCATCTGGAACCAGCAAGGCCAGAAGTACGTTCCCGAAGACCATGACCAGCTCATGTTCTACAAGGAAAGCGAAACCGGCCAGGTGCTGCAGGAAGGCATCAACGAAGCTGGCGCCATGGCCGACTGGATCGCTGCCGGCACCGCCTACAGCGTGCACGGCGTGCAGATGATCCCGTTCTACATCTTCTATTCGATGTTTGGCCTGCAGCGCACCATGGACCTGTGCTGGGCGGCTGCCGACCAGCGCACCCGCGGCTTCCTGATCGGCGGCACCGCCGGCCGCACCACGCTGAACGGCGAAGGCCTGCAGCACGAGGACGGCCACAGCCAGCTGCTGGCCAACATGATCCCGAACTGCATCAGCTACGACCCGACCTTCCAGTACGAAGTCGCCGTGATCGTTCAGGATGGCATGCGCCGCATGTTCGCCGAACAGCAGGACGTCTACTACTACCTCACCGTGATGAACGAGAACTACGAGCACCCGGAAATGCCCGCCGGTGCCGAGTCCGACATCATCAAGGGGATGTACGCCTTCCGTAAGGGCGGCGCCGGCGACGTGCGCGTGCAACTGCTGGGCTCCGGCACGATCTTCAACGAAGTCATCGCCGCCGCCGACCTGCTCAAGAACGACTGGGGTGTCGAGGCCGACATCTGGGGTTGCCCGAGCTTCAACGAACTGGCCCGCGACGGTCAGGACGCCGCCCGCTGGAACCTCCTCCACCCGCTCGAAGCGCCGAAGAAGTCCCACGTCGAGCAGAAGCTCGAAGGCGCCGTCGGCCCGGTGATCGCCGCCACCGACTACATCAAGCTCTTCGCCGAGCAGATCCGCCCGTTCGTCAAGAACACCTACGTCACGCTGGGCACCGACGGTTTCGGCCGCTCCGACACCCGCGAGAAGCTGCGTCACTTCTTTGAAGTGGATCGCCACTGGGTCACCCTGGCCGCGCTCAAGGCGCTGGCCGACGAAGGCAAGATCGATCGCGACAAGGTCGCCGCTGCGCTGGTCAAGTACAACCTTGACCCGTCCAAGCCGAACCCCATGTCCGTCTGATCGAGAGGAGCGCAAACATGAGCCAACTCATCGAAGTGAAGGTTCCGGACATTGGCGATTTCGACCAGGTTCCGGTGATCGAACTGTTCGTCAAGGTCGGTGACACCATCAAGGTGGACGACGCCATCGCCACCCTGGAATCCGACAAGGCCACGATGGACGTCCCGTCTTCCGCCGCCGGCATCGTCAAGGAAGTGCTGGTCAGCCTTGGCGACAAGGTTGCCGAAGGCACCGTGCTGATCAAGGTCGAAGCCGCTGGCGCAGCTGCCGCCGCGCCCGCCCCGGCGGCTGCGCCCCCGGCTCCGGCCCCGGCTC